>JAFTLE010000010.1 GCA_017452895.1 Clostridia bacterium | reverse complement strand
GCGGTGAGGCGACCCTACAGGACGATCTCGACTATTACAGCCGCCGCCGCGGAGTCTGCTCCGTTTGCGGGTGCGAGGCATCGCTTTGCACCTGCGAGCGTCCGCGGATCGAGACCCACACGGAGGAGAGCGAGCAGATCACGCACGAGATCCGTCTGTCCGACGGGCGCGTGATCCCCGCCGTCACCCCCGAGGTCGATGCGCTCGGCCGTCTGACGGGGCGGATGCTACCGACCGAGCTGCCCTATTACAAGCCGCGCCGCTTTCCCGTCGTGGTGCGCCGCAACAACGCGCGCGTCAAGTCGCTCTACGGACAGAGCGACGCCGCACTCATCCGTCCCCAGCAGCAGGCAATCAATAAGGTCGAGAGCCGTATTCTGCAAAAGCTGATGCGTGCGGGGATTACGCCGATGGTGCCCGAGGATGCGGCGGTCTCGGTCAATAACGCCGTATTCGGTCAGGTCATCCGTTTGCGCCCCGGCGAGAGCGGCGCGTCCTACGGCGTGATCGACACGACCCCCGATATCTCGCAGGACGTTGCCGAGGCAGAGCGTCTTTATACCCACGCGCGGCGCGTGCTGGGCATCAGCGACTCTTATCAGGGCTACGCCGACAGCACGGCGATCTCGGGCGTTGCGAAGCGCATGCAGATCGAGCAGTCGGCAGGCCGTCTTGAATCGAAGCGCAAGCTCAAGCATGCGGCGTACGCCGAGATCGACCGCCTGATCTTCGAGTTTTATCTCGCCTTCGCCGACCGTGTGCGCCACGTCAGCTACCGCGATGCCGACGGTGCGACCTGCGCCGCCGTCTTCAACCGCTACGATTTTTTGGTCTTCGATGAGACGACCTGCCGCTATACCTATGACGACGGTTATCTTTTCTCGGTCGATCAAAACGGCGGCGTCGAGCAGCAGCGCGAGATGCTCTGGCAGCAAAACCTTGACAATCTGCGTGCGGGCACGCTCGGCGATGCGGGCTCGAGTGCGACGCTTTTGCACTATTGGCAGTGTCAGGAGCGCGCGCACTATCCCTTTGCGCGTGAGAACGTAGAATACTTCCAAAGGCTTGTTGATAAGGAGAAGGAGGAAAAAACCGATGGAATTCAAAGCACCCTACCCGAAGAAGACCGAGCTGAAGCAATTTCTTGAGCAGTATATGAGAAACCGCCGTCTTGCCGACACGCCCGAGACCTATGCGGAATTTCTGCTTGCCGAGGGGCTTGACCCCGCGGTGGATGCCGAGGGCAGCTTCCGCGCCGCCCTGCGTGCCGAGGCGCTCAAAGGCCCGACCTACGGTACCGCGGGCGAAGCCCTCGCACGTGCAGGGCTCGCCGACAGCGGCTACGCGGCAGAGCGCACTCGACGTGCCGCACAGGAGCTTTCCGAAAAGGCGGCAGAGATCGAAAAGAAGCGGGGCGATAGCGAGATCGAGAACAAAAGCGCCTACGCAAGCTACGTAGAAAAAATTGAAAAGAAGAAGAAAGAGGAGGCTGCCGTCGACAAAAAGTCGGATACCAAGCGGCGCGGGGAGCTGATCCAGCTGATTTACGATGATCACATCGAGGACTACGAGAGTGCGCGCATCTACGCTGAGGGGCATGGCTACGGCGACGTCTTTACCCCCGCGGTCTTCGAGGCGGCAATGGTCCTTATGAAATACAGAGGCAGTCAGGAGATCATCAGCGGAAAAAGATAAAAATGTAAAAAAACAGTTTTTTTGCTTGACAAACGGCGAAAAATGTGTTACCATAAAATGGAAATATATGGAAAAAAGGAGAAGGAGCTATGAAGGAAGCACGGCAGAGCATACCGAGAATTGAGCCGCGTGAATATCTGCGTGCGCTCGCGGCGGTGCGCGAGCTTGCCGCGAGCGAGGCGGAGTACGGAGCCTTATGGCTCTGTATCCGCGCGTATCTGCTTGGTGCGGAGGATGAAAGACGGCAAAAAAACGAATAATTCGGGGGGCTGTTTCGGATGGTATTCGAAACAGCCCTTCTTTTAAAAAAACTGCAAATAGGTATAGACCCATTTGTAGCCTTTGATGTTGTATAGTATTAGCGAAGGGCGGTGGCGGAATCCAGGCTGGCGCCAAACGCTCCGCACGCCTGCCCCTTCAGCACACAGGAAAGGAGAATTCTATGGAGAAGGATAAGAAGAACCCCTACGCCACCAATCGCGGCGGCAAGATCACAGCCCCCCACCCCGACAACGAAGAGGTGAAGGCAAGCGTCATCAAGGGCGAGCGCGACCTGCGCGCCTGAGTCGAAAGGAGAAAAAGCAATGTCTGAAAACGAAACGAGGGACGAGGCACCCCTGCCCGAGGCGGCAGAGACCGAAAGCGAAAGCGAGCCCGTCCTTAGCGATGCGGAGGAACCCGTCGAGCAGGCGGTCGATTACGAGGCGCTCGCGGCGAGCGATCTTGCACAGATCAAGGCACGCTTTCCCGCAATGCAGCACCTCTCTCATCTGTCCGAGATCGAAAACGCCGTCAGATACGGCGAGCTACGCGATGCGGGTCTTTCGGTCGAGGAGGCATTCCTCGCGACCAACTACGAGCGGCTCGGACGGCGCACGTCTGACAACCGCACCCACCTGTCGGGCAGTATGCCGAGACAGGCAGCCGCCCCCGTCGGCAGAATGAGCTACGGGGAGCTTTGCGAGGCACGCGCCCTCTTTGACGGTCTGTCCGACCGCGAGATCGAGGCACTGTGGCGTCGCACCCATCAGTAAACGAAACGAAAGGAAATCAAAATGTCAACTATTATTTACAGTAAATCCTCAGGCGTACACGATGCCGCCATCGGCAAGCTGGAGACCCCGATAAAAATGGTCATCGAGCACGAGAGCGATCTTCTGACCAAGAAGGGCGGCATCCGCGATTGGCTCTTCAACGTGGAGAAGTCGAACCGCTTCGGCGAGACCATTATCGGTGAGAGCGAGTTCGGCGTATTCAACGCCGCCGCAGAGGGAGCCGCCGCCGAGACCGACTCGACCGAGGAGACCTATCGCAAGTTCATCGAGCATATCCAGTTTATGAAGGAGTTCGTCATCACGGCGGAGATGATGGAGGACGCAAACTACGGCGTTGCCGCAGACGCGCGCCGCCGCGCGGAGAACTTTACCCGCGCCTACTACAAGACCCAGCACAAGATCTGCGAGTACGCGCTGGCAAACGGCACAGAGAGCGAGGGCAGCTTTGCCAAGGCAACGCTTGATCTGACCGCGCCCGACGGACTGCCGCTCTTTGCTTCCGCACACAAGTGGGGAAGTGGCGGCGGTACGCAGTCGAACTACTTCTACGGTGATATCTTCGGCTCCTCCTCTGCCTTTGAATCGGCGCTCTCCGAGCTGTCGGTCAAGCTGCGTAATATGAAGGACGAAAACGGCGAGATCCTCGGCTACACCGCCGACACGCTGATCCTGCCCGGCAACCGTCCCGCCGCTGAGATCATCGCGAAGAAGGTCTGCGGCACCGAGGGCGCGCTCGGCAACGGCTACAACGATATCAACCTGCAATACGGCAATTGGAACATCGTCGTGATGCCCGATTGGCAGACCGAGGATGACCGCGTGATGATTATGTCGAGCGAGGCAAACAAGAATCTCGGCGGCAACCTCTTCTTCAACCGCGTGCCCCTGACGGTCGCCAACTGGGTCGATCACCACACGGGCAACTACATCTGGAACGGCCGCTGCCGCTTTGGCGTCGGCTTCGGCACCTACAAGCACATTCTGCTTTGCGTTGGCGGCACCTCCGCCGTGGAGGGCGCGACCGCGCTGTAAGTCAATGACGGGAAGCGAGCTATATTCTATGACTGCTTCCCTCGGGTTTGAGGACGGATTTGAAAACGACCGCTATTTTTACAACGCGGCAAATCTCGCGCTTTTGGCGCTTTCCCGTCTTCTGCCGCCCGAGGGGGTCGCGCTTTTTACACCGAGCGAGGAGCTGCGGATGTTTCGCTTCTCATCGCTTTCGGATTTTTCCGCACTCTCCAAGCATCCGCCGACGAAGGACGGCGCAGCACTCGCCTACGGCATCGACTATTTCTATCCGACACCCGACCGCATCTGCTTTTCGGCGCGCGTGTCGGGCGTGGTCAGCCTCCCCTATCAAAGAAGGGTCCGCCGCCTGACGGCGGACGATGCCGAGCGGGAGGTCGATGTTGCGCCCGAGCTTGCAGGCGTTCTGCCGCTTTACACCGCCGCCTACGTCTGGCTTGACGACGAGCCCGAGCGTGCGGCGCACTATATGAATCTTTGCCGCGAGGAGGCGGGGCTTGCCCTGCGTGAGATGAGCCGACACGCACCGCCCCTGCGCGTCGAGAATCTGAACGGGTGGTAATATGGCAGAGAAGAAGGTTTTGAACGCGGGAAGCACCTATTCCCGCCATTATGAAAAATTCGGGGGTCTTCGCGGGGATGCCCGCGCCCCCCGTGCGCCCTACCTTCTGAATATGTACCGCGACTACAAAAGCGGCGGCACGGCGATCGAGACAGTCCCCGGCTTCCGCCGCATCGCAGGGCTTTCGGGACGCGTGCAGGCGATTTTCGGGCATAGCGTTGACGGGGTGTTTTCACTCTTCGTCTACGCGGGACGCTCGCTTTACCGACTGCCCGACGGGGACGCGGCACCGATTTTGCTATCCGACAGTCTCTCGGGCACGGCGGGGGTGTTCCTCGCCGACGGCGACGCGCTTTATTTTCTTGACGGGGCGGGCTATTACCGATACGATGCGGCAAGCGAGAGCCTTTCGCCCGTCGGGGATCAACATGCCTATATCCCGACGGTCTACCGCGACGGCGTGCCCTACGAGCAGAGAAATTTGCTCACGCCAAGCTATCGCTGTCTGTATCAGACCCCGGGGGATGAGGTTTACAGCGGCGAGAGCGAGGGACTGTTGTTCCGCATTCTTGACCGCACGGCAAAGACCTGCGAGATGTCGGGGCTGGGCAGCTTCAGGGGGAGCGTGCTGGTGATCCCGTCGGCGGTATACATTGACGGCGAGACCTACGCGGTGACGCGGATCGGCGACGCCGCCTGCCTTTCGCGCACCGAGCTGACCGACGTGATCCTTCCGCCAACGCTGGAGGAGGTCGGGATGGTGGCGTTTTCTCACTGCACCTCGCTCAGCGTCCTGCGCCTGCCCGACAGCGTGCATACGCTCAGAAACGGTGCGTTTTTGGCTTGCCCCCTGACCGAGATCTACATCGGTCACTCGCTTGCCGAGGTCTACGGCGGTGCCATCAGCGTTGATGCCGCGCCCCACGTCTACTATGCGGGGACGACGGAGGAGTTTGCACAGATCAGCTTCTACGGAGTCAAGAAGGATCTGATGAATTATGTTAACCAACACCCCGAGGCGTTCACGCCGTCAAGCGAGAGCAAAAGTGAGGAGGGCGCGATCTTCTATTATCCGATCCTCGAGCCGTGTGAGGAGATCCTGTCGGTCACCCTTGGCGGTGAGGAGGTGGGCACAGATCCCACGGCCCCCCTTTGTTACGCGCCGATGCGCGACGGTGACGGGATCACGCGCCTCTTTTTATCGGTTGCCGCACGCGGACTGCTCGACGGCAGGGCACTGACGGTCACAGCACGCGCGCCGCACGGTGTGTATAACGGAAAGGATCAGCCGCCTGAGGACACGGCGACGGGGTGCCCCGTTTACGGCTGCCGCCTCGGCTGTGAGTTTGACGGACGGCTCTTTCTGTCTGGCAATCCCGCCTTCCCGAACGGCGTTCTCTATTCGGCGCGCCGTGCCGACGGGAAAAACGACTTCACCTATTTCGGTGTCTACAATTATTTCTACGACGGCACGCGGAGCGCGCCGATATCGGCACTGCTCGCCGTGGGTGACGCGCTTTATGTATTCAAGGATCGGGCGACCGACGGCGGCAGCATCTTCCGCCACCGCGGAGAGGATACGGACGACGCGCTCGTGCCGCGTATCTATCCGTCGGTCGAGGGGCACGCGGGCGGCTTTTCGGTCGGCGCGGTCGTAAGTTACCTTGACGAGCCGATCCTTCTCACCGAGGGCGGGCTTTACGCCATCGAAAAGAGCAATGTCAATCTTGAACGCTCGATCACCCCGCGCTCCTACGCGATCGCGCCGCGGCTGTCAGGAATGTCGCCGTCAGCGATGCGCCTTTGCGAGTGGGAGGGCTACCTCGTTCTACTCGCCGAGGGCGGACGGCTCTTTTTGATCGACGAGCGCGACAGCTACACGCTTGAAGGCCACAGAGAGTACGCCGCCTACCCCCTGGAGGATATCGGCGTTTATAGGGATCAGTATCCGCTCTTCCGCTACGCGAGTGAGATCCCGCAGGGGATCGACGGCGTTACGCTCTCGCCCGACGCGGGGGAGCCCGTTCCCGATTCGCGCGCCGTGCGCTCCGAGGTACGGGCGGGCGGCGAGATCTACACCCTCACCGTGACCGATGCGGACGGTACGGAGCATACCTATCTTTGCGACAGCGACGGGGAGATGACGGGCGGCGAGTTTTCACCCGCCTCTGCGATCGCCTCGGTCGGGGAGCGTTTGTATTTCGGGTGTGAGGACGGCAGCCTTTGCGTCTTTAACAACGACCTGCCGCGCAACCGCGGAATGCTCCCGCGCCGCGCGTACAGCTTCAACGGACGGCGCTACCCCTCAGGCTTCGCAATCGGCAGTGACGATTGCGATATCCCGCATCTGACGAAAAACAGCGTTAAGCGCTCCGCCGTTCTACACGTGAAGCGATTTACGCACAGCCGCATCCGCGTACGCGTCCGCACCGACCGCGAGGGGTACGAGGACGTCATCGCACTCTCGGGTGCCGCCTTCGATTTCGGGGCGGTCGACTTTTCCTTCTTCTCCTTCGACGGCGACAGCGAGGGGCTGTTCGTTCTGCCCGAGAAGAAAAAGCGATGGGTAGAGAAGCAATTCTATTTTTACAACGAGGACTACGCCTGCCCCTTCGGCGTGTATTCCTTTACCTACCGCTACCGCATCGCGGGGCGGGTCAAGGAAAACTGAAAGGAGTCTTATGATAGAAAGAATCACCGAGGAGGAGTTGGCGGGCGTGCGGATCACGCGCCTTGCCGACCGACCCAATGAAAATTCACGCTACGGCGACAGCGTGATGAGCGCCGACGCGCTCAAGGCGGCGTTTGACGCCCTGCCCCTGCTCATCTGCCGTAAGTTCAACGCGCTCATCGACGCGCTCCCACTCGCAGAGGGGAGTGATACCGACAATATTGCCGACCTGATTGCCACCAACCTTGCGGCAGGACACAGCCTGTCCGAGCTGTTCCGTGAGATCGGCAGCGGCGTGCTGGCAGAGCGCATTTCGCTGGGGGCGGAGAGTGTTGCGGAGTTTGCCGCGCGCACCGACGCCGACCTTTCCGATACGCTCGTGGGGATCTCCTACGAGCCTGCCGCGGGGGTATTGACCTTCACCCGCAGAAGCGGCGAAAAAGTAAATGTTGATTTACCTCTTGAGCGCTTGGTCGTGGGCGGCAGCGTCACCGAGGATGCGCTCGTCTTCACGCTCGCGGACGGCTCGGAGCTGCGCGTGCCGCTTGAGCGGCTCGCCACGCGGCTTGATGCCGCAATCCGCGCGGCAGAGGATGCCGCAGAAAGCGTTGCGAATGCCGATCGCACGGTCCTGCACGGCTCACAGCGCCTCGTCACCTCGGGCGCGGTTGCCGCCGCGCTTGAGGATCTTGAGCTGTCGGTCGAGGGCGGCATCGTCTTAAGCGATGCCGAGCGCGTGCCGCTCGATATGCACACGGGCTCGGGCAAGCTCGGTCATTACGACACCGCAGCCTACGAGATCACCGACACCGAGGTGCGGATCTACGGTATGCTGACCACGGATTACGACGGCTTTATGCTCCCCATCGCGACCCTATCTTGTAAGGCGGGGCAGACCTATCGCATCGCCGCATACGGGTGGGGGTACCCCTACTGTTCGGGCGGGTACGAGCGCATCTGCGCATATCTTGGGAATGCGTGCCTCGGCACGACGGTCGAGGTATCGGACGACGGATGGGATCTGCCGAGCGAAAACGCGCAGGCAATCGCCTTCACGGTCGCAGAGGACTGTGCGGTCACGCTTTTCCTCGAGTATTTCGCAGGCTCGGGGACGGAAGCCCTGTTCGAGGAGGGGTATACCATCTCCGTGGATGCAATCCTCTCGGGCTATCCGCTTACGCTTTCGCATCGCTGTGAGTACCGCATCGAGGGCTACGATATGCTCGAGCTTTCCCTGCCCGCGGTGCTTCCCGAGGACTATATTTCGCTCCTTTCCTTTCGCAGCGACAGCCTCGGCACGGCACTCTCCTACGACGCGAGCATCCTGATGAGCGGACAGGACTGCACCGCCGACGGCAGATTCATCCCGCGTGAGAATACGCTTTACGATATCCTCTTTCGCTACAACGGGCGCGCTGTGCGCGGCTTCGTCTCGGGGGTCAGGGTATGAACGCGGCACTTGCCTATCTCTTACAGACGGCGGTAAGGGAACACGCGCCCTCGCTCTTTTGCGAGGGGGCGCTCCTTCGCCTCTACGCGCCGTTGCAGAGGGTCAGCCTCGCCCACGGCGTTTACGAGAGCGAGGCGGGCGACCTGCCGCTTTGCGGCGGCGAATTGCCGAGCGGGGCGTGGACGCTTGCGGACGGCATCGGCTACACAATGCCGATCGAGTACGCCTGCGGCTGGCGTACCGATGAAGGTCAGCCCGACCAACATACGCCGCAGTATATCTCGCTCCCCGCCGAGCTTTTCCCCGACGGCGATTTTACCCTGATCTTCACCGCCGCGCTCACGGGGATGGACTACGCACAAAGCGGTCATTATATCAAAAGCAACGCGGACGAGAGCGAGCATTGCAGCTACCTTTTGCAAACGCCGAATCTTTCGGTCTACACCAAGCATGCGTGTAAGACCGAGGAGCTGTCGCGCGATGCAAAAATTCCCGTCACGGCGTTTTATCATTTCTACGACGAAACGGGGGAATGGAAAAATCCATCGACAGATCTGCGGATCTCGGTCGAAAATCAGCCCTTTTTCGAGAGGCTGAAGGATCCCTGCACCTATCAGTACAGCGTCGCCAAGGAGAATGGGACAGCAACCGTCTGCATTCTGATCCGCGACCCGCTGGGCGGCGTGCTTTTTCACAGCGTGAAGGATATGCCGTGCCCCGCGACGCGCGGCGCGTTCTTCCGCTTCGCGCTCGATGTACCCGTGCGGCTCTATTCGCTCTCGCTCTATCCGCGCGTGCTGAGCGAAGAGGAGGAGATGCGCGAGCGCTTCGCAATGCTTGTCGACCGTTTCGCGCTGAACACGCGTGCGCTCGCGGTACTGCCTGCGGCGGCGCAGAGCCGCGTGCAAAACGCGGTCTTGCAGACGGTCAGCCTCACCGACAGCCACGCGCGTGCCGAGGCGGAATATGAGGCGGCAATTGCCGCAGAAGGAGAGAGCTTATGAAAACAGTTTACTATCAGTTAAGGGATGGCGTGCCGATCCCCTTTACGGGAAAATTCGTAAGGGTCGGGGATCGCATCGTCGCACCGCCCACGGCGGCCGCCCTCGCGTCGCTCGGCTATTACCCGATGGAGGGCGTGCCCGCGGCAGATGCCAAGGGTGTGCGCTACGCAATAAGGGACTCCGTGATCAGGGTAGAGAAGGAGGATACGGAATGAAATATATTCTGATGTCCGACGGCATTGCCGCCGTGTACGACCGAGGGGGCTGTCCAAGCGAGCAGGTGCGCCGCATCTGCTTCAGCGAGCCGATCGAGGGGCGGCTGACGCTCGACGGCAAGGAGTCGCTCCCCGTTAAGGCGGGGGTCGTCACCCTGCCGCGTGTGCTTTGCGACGGCGTGTACCGCCCGACGCTTTACAGCCACAGACCGACGGCGGCGCAGTGGCGGCTCGAGAGCTTGCGCGTGCGTGACGGAAGGGTCACGCCGATGGGGATCGATGCCACCGCCCTGCTCATTAAATTATATGAAGAAAACCGAAAAAACCGACAGGCGATCGAAAAGCTGACGCGTGACGCGCTCTATTTCAAGAGCAAAATCGACGGCGGCAGCCTGTTTTGAAAGGAGAACTCTATGAAATTTCTGAAAATCACACTCTGCGCCTTGCTTTTGCTCGCGCTCTTCCTTCTGCCCGCCGCGGCAGAGACACCCACGGCGGACTCTGCTACGGAGACGGTGAGCGAGAGCCTACCCGAGGAGGCGACCGTCACAGAGGCGGCGCTTGCCTTTTTCTCGGCACATACGGGGGATATCCTTTGCGTTCTGACCTTCCTTTCCTCACTCTTTACGGTGCGCGCCTATAAAACGGGGCTTCTGCCCACGCTGACGCGCAACCTCGGAAAGCTCGGAAAGACGGTGGAAAGCGGCATCGGCAGTGTCCGCGAGCAGAACGATCAAAATGAACAGAGGCTGAACGCCTTCCTTGAGGAATGTAAACCTGTCTTTACAAAGCTCGTCGAGCTTGAGGCAGCGCTTTCAGAGCTGCAAAGACAAAAGGACGCCCTTGACGGCGTCCTTTCGGAGAATCGCGCGGAGCGCGCGCGCTACGCACAGGTGACCGAGGGGCAGATCGAGCTGCTCTACGGCATTCTGCAGGCGGCAAACCTGCCCGCCTATCAGAAGGATGCGCTGAGTGAGGCGTACCTGCGTACCAAGGGTCTGCTTGAAGCGGGGGCGGCGTGATGCGCGCCCGCGTGTTTTCCCTCCTCGGCGTGGTATTCTCGATCCTGCCGCCGCTTTTTGCGACGGCGGAATATTTCCCACTCTGGATCGAGCGCGGCGGCACCGCCGCGCTGTCGGGGATCGCATTCGTTTTGCTCCTTTTGTCGCTTTATCCGCTCGCCCGTATTCTGCGCCGCCGATGGAGATCGCCCTCGATGCCGCTCCTTTGGGGCGGGATTTGGCTCCTGCTCACAGTTTTGCGCCGCATCATTGACGGCGTGATCGCGGTCGCCTTCTTCGGGCTGCTCGGCAACCTTTGCGGAATGCTTTTCTTCCACCTTGCGAAAAGCGTAGAAGGGAAGGAAAGAAATGAACGAGCTTGATCTTTCACTCGGCGCGGGCTACCGCCGCGCCGTCTCACACCTGTTTTGCAATCTCAGCCTGATTGTTGCCGTAATGACCCTCGCCGTGGCGGCGACCGTCTTTTTTACCGACGTGCGCCTTGCAACGGTGCTGGATAGCTCCTTTTCGCTTTCCTTCGTCATCCTGCTCCTTTGCTCTGTCGTGATGTATTTTTGTATGGCAGATGTCGGGCGTAATGCGGGAATGCAAACCGAGGTTTACAAAACCTCGGTGGCGGAGTATCAGACGGCACGCGCCGCCGTAGAGGTAGAGGGCGGAGCCGCCCTCTACGCCTTCTGCGCCGCGCGGGTTACGGCAGAGCTGGCGGCGGCGCGTGCGGCACTCCTTTTACCCTATCGGGATGGGGAGGATAGCCGCGCGGCACGCCGTGCCGCGCGCCGTGCCGCGCGCCTGCGCGCACGGCGGCTCACCCCCTCGATGCTCCTTGACCACGGCAGGTTGTCACGCACGAGCTGCCTGACCGAGACCCCGCTGGTACACCGCTGGCGGACGGGTTTGCTCTCCGTGCTACCCGGCATCGTCGGCTCGTTTTTCACGGTCTCTGCCGTCTTTGAGGTGATCGCCGCGCCAAGCCTTGCGACGGTTGCGGGGTGTCTTTTGAAGCTGCTCGCCATCCTCTACCACGGGGTGAAGGGCTACGGAATGGGCTACGACAACGCGCACGCGGTGACGGTCGCCTACAACGATTGCCGCACGCGCCTGCTTAAGGCGTACCTGACGGAACGCGCGTCGACAGCTCCGTCAGCGTCTGACGGGTAAATCTGCCCGTATGCCGTGCGACCTCACGCCGCCCCTCAAACGCGAGCAGGGTCGGCACACTGCGTACCGACAACAGCCGCGCGAGCGCAGGCGACACATTCAGATCGACGGCGTAAAGCGTATTTTCCTTCGCATACTCCAGCGCCGCCGCGCGGCTCATACGGCAGGCAGGGCAGGTCTCGGTCGAGAGGAGCAGCACCTGCCGCTCCTTCCCCTCCAGCATCGCTTCAAGGTCGTTACGGTCTTTGACTTCGATCAACATCAACGAAAACTCCTTTTTTCTTTTATTTTTCTGAAAAAAATCTAAAAATATTTTCGGAAAGGTTTGGAAAAAAGGAGTTTTTGTGTTATACTGATAGAAAAGAAGGGGGGATCAAGGTGATACCCGAAGCATTTTTGAAACGAATGGAAGAATTGCTCGGCGGGGAGTACCCCGCCTTTTCGGCATCGCTCGGGGAGGCGTCGCTGCGCGCCCTGCGCGTCAACGCGGCGAAAATGTCCCCCGCCGATTTTGCGGCACACTACGGCACTCCGCTACGCTCCGTGCCCTACGCGCCGAACGCGTATTACTGTCCCGATGAAAAGCCGGGTCGCCACCCCTACCACGCTGCGGGCGTCTATTATGTGCAGGACCCCGGCGCGATGGCGGCGCTTGCGGGCGTTCCCGCGCTTTCGGGGCTTATTTGTCTCGATCTGTGTGCCGCCCCCGGCGGAAAGACCACCCAGCTTGCGGAGCGCATCGGTAAGGACGGATATCTGCTTGCCAACGAGATCAATACGCCGCGCTGCCGCATCCTGCAGGGAAATATCGAACGGATGGGCTGTGATAACGTCGCGGTCTGTAACAGCGACAGCAAAAGCCTTGCAAAGGAATACCCCGACTTTTTCGATTTCATCCTCGTTGACGCACCCTGCTCGGGTGAGGGGATGTTCCGTAAATACGAGATCGCCGAGACCGAGTGGAGCGAGGAAAATGTGAGGATCTGCGCCGCGCGGCAGACCGAGATCCTTGAGGACGCCGCGAAAATGCTCGCTGAGGATGGGCGTATCCTCTATTCGACCTGCACCTTCTCGCTGGAGGAGAACGAGATGCAGATCGACGCCTTTCTCTCGCGCCATCCCGAGTTTACGCTTTCCCCCTTCGATGCCGCCGTGTGCGAAGCGACAGCAGACGGCATCGCCTTCGCAGGCGCGGCGCACCCCGATCTGCTTTTGCTTTCGCGCCGCTTCTATCCCCACCTTGCTAAGGGAGAGGGGCAGTTCTTCGCCCTTCTTTCAAAAAGCGGCGGCGTGACCCGCCGCAGGAGCGCCGATCCCGTCCGCTTCACCGCGGAAGAGCGCCGCCTTTGCGACGATTTTATCAAAAAGAATCTTGATCTGCCGAAGGAGATCTTTCTTCGTCTTTACGACGGCACGCCCTATCTTACGCGCGTGGAGCTTTCCCTGCCGCGCCACCGCGTCTTTTCCCCCGGCGTGATCCTCGGCAGCTTTGAGCGCGGACGCATCGAGCCGCACCACCAGCTCTTTTCCGCCTACGGGTATTGCTTTAAACGCAAGCTAAGCTTGACAAAAGACGATCCGCGCGTTGCAAAATACCTTGCGGGCGAGACGCTTGCTGTCGAGGGGCTTTCAAACGGCTACGCCGCCGTGCTGATCGACGGCGCGCCGATCGGTGGTGTGAAGATCGTCGACGGCGTTGCAAAAAATCACTACCCGCGCGGCTTGCGCGTCAGATAGGAGGGCGTATGTTCAAGGGATTCTTCAAGCGTTACGGTTGGCTCTATCTACCGGGGCTTCTTTTCCTTGTGCTCGCATCCTACTGAAGACCGCCCTGCCGACGGTGCTTGGCGAAACGATGGACCTGCTCACCGTTGCACGTGGCGAAAGCAAGGCGGCAAATCGCAGGCAGAGGAAACGCAAGAATACGACGGAAATTGACATGGGTTGCGGTTTCCACGGTATTCTCCTTTAAAATTATTTTCATTTGTAAAAAAAATGGTTTTCGCGTTTTCCACACGAAAAATGTGGACTTTGTGGACAAATTGTGGTCGAAAAATCCCGATTTATCAAGGCTTTTTACAAAAAAACTGTGGAAAAACACGAGTTTTCCACAGTTTCCACCGTTTGACAGTGCCTCGAAAATCGACGCATAAAGTGTCAGAAAAACCGACTTTTTATACGCCGATTCTTCAATTTTTGCCACCGAGAAGTGAGGCGATCAGCCGCTCAACGGCGGCGTAGCCGATAGCCCCGCCCGACTTTGAGGCGAGGTCGGCGTCGCGTGCGGCGGCAAGGTAGGTACGCAGCGTCTCGGCACTCCTTTTCCCGATCGCCGAGAGGGCGCGCTTGACGCGGTATTCGTGGATTTTCAGGGTCTCGCCAATGGCGGCGGCGGACATTCCAGCCTCGGATAGCTCCGCGACCGACAAGAGCGTCGCGTATGCCGAAATGACCGAGCCCATCACGATCTCGGGGCGCACGCGCCGTCGCTTCTGATCGGCGACCGCGAGCAGTGCCGCGCGTCCGTCTCCGCGGTAGAGCGCGTCGGAGAGCGCGTAGGTATCAAAGTCGGGCGATGCGACCGTCACAAAGGCAAGATCATTCTCGCTGAGCGCGCTTTTCCCGTTTGCCTTGGCAAACGCCGATAGCTTCTCAACCTCGTTTGCCAGCGCCGTCATGCTTCGACCGCACCGCGCGATCATTGACGCGACGAAGGTGGGCGGGACCGAGATCCCCTCGTGCGCGAAATGGCGGACCAGCCAGCTTGTGAGCTGCCGCTCCTCAGAGCGATCGAACAGAACGATCGAAAGTGACTGCGAGAGCGTTTTATAAAGCCGTGAGGGGCGGCGGGGCAGCGTGCCCGCGTCAAAGCCCCCGGGCGTTGCCAAAATGACGATACAGCATTCGGGAAGCTCCGACGCGCGTGCGGCAAGCTCGCAAAGCGCCGTGAGGCTGTCCTCCTTCACCCCCGTAAAGTCGGCACCGTGCCACTCCACGAGCTTGAAGTCCGAAAGCATCGGCGGCGTTGCCGCGGCAGCGTAGAGCGCCTCGGCATCCGGGATCTTCCCCTCGAGAACGATATGGTTGAAGGGGGCGAGCGATTCGTCGGTGAGGATGGTCTGCCGCAGCTGCGACAGATAGTGGCGGATCAGATAATCCTCCTCCCCCGCAAAAAGGAAAACGCCGAAACTCTTCGTTCTGATCGCTGTCGATAGCTCTGCCTGTGTCATTCGACCTCCTTCACGATGCGAAGCGTCAGCGCGGCACTCTGCATCGCACCGCCAAGCTCGCTTTCGTATTCGATATTGATGAGAAATCCGTCGGTCTGCTCACGCACCGAAAGACGGCGGGTGGTCACACGGTGGGGAAAGGAGAGCGGCGGCATACGGTAGACTCCGAGGTGCGTATAGCCCGCCTTGAAGCAGAGCGAGGAGTCGAGCGCGCCCGTGCGTGTCAGCGACACCTGCGCATCTGAAAAAGAAAGGGCGCACGAAACGGTGCCCCCTTCGGTCTGTTCGGTGTAGCGCAGAGAATATCCGTCACCCGTCGCGCGCAGAATGCCGCGGGCGTCGGTTCTGATCTCTTCGGGCTCACAGCCGTCGGTTCTGATCTGCGAAACGGTAAGGATCCGTACTCTCATCGCTTGTGTGCGCGGTTGTAAGCCGAGCGGGGATTGACGAACTCGCGCCAATCGAGCGCACCCTTATCCACCGCCATAATCAGCGCCTCTGCCGTGGCGATGTTGGTCGCGACCGCAACGTCGTGCAAATCGCACATCCGCAGGATGTAGTCGCCGATCTCGTCGGGCATCTCACGCGGCTCGGTGTTGCGGAAGAAAAGCAGAAGGTCGATCTCGTTGTATGCAATGCGTGAGGCGATCTGCTCAACGCCGCCGATGTCACCGGGCAGGAGCTGATCGATCTCAAGATTCGTAGCCTCGGAAATATATTTTCCCGTGATGTGGGTGGCACAGATGTTGTGCCGTGCGAGGATACCGCTGTAAGCGATACAGAAATGCGTGGTAATCTCTTTTTTGGTGTCGTCTGCAATGATAGCGATTTCCATATAGAGTCGGTCTCCTTTCGGTTTAACATGTGTCGGGTCAACGATATTATTATACACCTTAAAAGTATATTTTGTCAATGAAATTTTGTTTTTTTGGAAAAAACACCCCAAAGCCCGAAGAAAATTCGGCAGTTTTTTTCAAACAGCCCTTGTAAAAGGAAAAAGATTGTAGTATAATTATCATTGGAAGAATTTTGGACGGAGGGACCTATGAGCGATAACGTTTCAAGATATGCAACCTTTCTTGCCACCGCAGAATGCAGCAGCGTATCCCGTGCGGCAAAGCAGCTGTTCGTTTCACAGCCCGCCGTGAGTGCGGAGATTGCCGCGCTTGAGAACTCACTTAAGGTTAAGCTCTTTTTTCGTTCCAATCGCGGCGTTACGCTGACGCCTGAGGGACGCGTCCTTTACGAGTATATCAAAAAGGCATTCGCCTTTATCGAGGCGGGGGAGGAAAAGCTGCGAGAGATCAGCGGTCTCAAAACCGGACTTTTGCGCATCGGCGCCTCGGATATGACGCTCCGCTTCTTCCTGCTCGATTATATCGCGGCGTACCGTGCGGAGTATCCCGATGTCCGTGTGAATATCACGAACGCACCTACTCCGAAGACGATCGAGTCGCTGCGCGGCGGTATGATCGACTTCGCCGTGGTCTCCGAGCCGATCAGCCTGACGGGTAACGATGATCTCTTCTTCATCCCCGTGCGGAAAATTCAGGATATCTTCGTTGCCGCCCCCACGCTCCCGATCGCGCAGGAAAAAAAGATCTCGAAGGAGATGCTCGCAACCTATCCGATGGTGATGCTGGAGCGGCACACCTCGACCCGCCGCTATGTTTCCTCCTGCCTCGGTGCGGATTTCCCCGCGCCTGCGGTGGAGCTTGCGACGAGCGATCTTTTGCTTGAATTTGCCGAGCGCGGCATCGGCGTTGCCTCCGTGGTGGAGGATTTTGCCGCGAAATCAATCGCGGATGGGCGCGTCGTCAAGCTTGACGTTGATCTTGCCCTGCCGCCCCGCCGTTTTTATGTCGTATACCTCAAGCGTCTGCCGCTGTCCGCGGCTGCGAGCGCGATGATGGACAAGCTCAGAAAGGCAGAAATTTAAAAATGAATGGCTCCAGACGTCTTATCAGAACCTTGAAGAAACGGGGCATGACGGTTGCGACCGCGGAATCTCTCACGGGCGGTATGCTCGGCGCGATGCTCGTTGACGTTCCCGGCGCGAGCGCCGCGTACCTTGGCGGCGTGATCTCTTATACCGACGCAATCAAGCGCGAGCTGCTCGGGGTATCTCGGGACAATCTGTTCACCCACGGTGCGGTCAGCGAATCCGTCGCCATTGAGATGGCGAGCGGCGCAAGACTCCGCACGGGCGCGGATATCGCCGTGTCCACCACGGGCTTTGCAGGCCCTGACGGAGAGGGGATCCCCGTCGGGCGCGTTTATATCGGCATCGCCGCGAAAAGCGGTGAGCTTTATGCCGTGCGCTACGATTTTTCGGGAACGCGCAACGCGATCCGTAAGGAGGCGGCACGCGCCGCCATCGATCAAGTATTGCTTTTATTAGGGAAGGATGGATAATAAAATGAAACAGTTTAAAAGAATCGGTGTGCTGACCTCGGGCGGTGACGCGCCCGGTATGAACGCGGCGATCCGTGCCGTCACGCGTGAGGCGCTTTTGCGCGGCGTTGAGGTCATGGGCATCTATCGCGGATACAGCGGACTCATTGACGGGGATATCAAGCCCTTCTCGGTGCGTGACGTATCGAACATCATCAACCACGGCGGATCCATGCTGTATTCCGACCGTTGTCCCGAATTCAAGACCGAGGAGGGCATGCAGAAGGCGATCGCCACCTGCCGTAAGTTCGGCATCGACGGCATCGTTGCCATCGGCGGCGACGGCACCTTCCGCGGCGCGACCGATCTGACCCTGCGCGGCGTTCCCTGCGTCGGCATTCCCGGCATGATCGACAACGACATTTCCTCGACCGACAACACCATCGGCTTCGACACCGCAATGAACACGGTGCTGGAGATGGTCGACCGCCTGCGCGACACCTGTGAATCGCACAGCCGCTGTGCCGTCGTTGAGGTCATGGGCAGAAACGCGGGCGACATCGCCCTGCAGACAGGCATCACCACGGGTGCGACCGCGGCGATCATTCAGGAGCTGCCCTTTGACGAGGGGGCGCTGATCGAAAAGATCAAAAAATCGCGTGAGCTTGGCAAGCACAACTTCATCGTCCTCGTCTCCGAGGGGATGGGGCACGACTTCGGCCCCGCGCTCACCGAGCGCATTGAGGCGGCAACCGGCGTTGAATCCCGCTTTGCCCGTCTTGCACATGTCGTGCGCGGCGGACACCCCACCCAGCGCGACCGCCTGATGGCGAGCCGTATGGGTAAATTCGCCGTTGAGGAGCTGTTCAACGGCAGAAGCAACATCGTCATCTGTGAGCGCGACAACCGCATCCTCTCCTGCGACATCGGCTTCGCCCTCACCCTCGACCGTATGTATAAGGGCAAGCTGAAGGACGGCGACCTTGACAAGTACACGGCAACCGAGATTGCGGAGATGACGGCACTTGTCGAGAAGCGTAAGGCGGCACTCGCATCCTTGGCAGAGGTTGCCGCGGCACTTAGCCTGTAAAAAGACGAAAACAGAAAACGGCAGACACCGCAGTGTCTGCCGTTTATATTTGTTTGAAACGGCTCGTCAAAACAGCCGTTTGTAATTCTCGTCGTACAGATCGTGGTAAAGATACAGAGAGCCGCAGATGACGGTGACGGCACCGCGCGTGTGCGCGGCGGAAACGGCATCGGAAAGCCTATCCACGGCGCACCCCTTGATACCGATGCGCTCTGCCGCGGCAACGAGTGCCGCGGGCGACTCCGCACGCTCGTTTCCGCTAACGGTTGTAAAGTAAAATTTACATTTTCCACGGTTCAGCATCGCGAGCGAGGGCAGGTAGTCCTTATCCCTCATACAGGCGAAGACGAAGTGCCGCTCGGTGTTGGGGTAGTAGCGGTCAAGTGCCGTACAGAGTGCTGCGATGCCGTTTGGATTGTGCGCCCCGTCAAAGAGCAGGGGCGGCTCTGCATCGAGCAGCTCAAGCCGCGCGGGGTGGCGCGCCGAGAGAAGTCCCTGCCGTATTTGCTCCTCGGACAGACCCAGAGCCTTCAGCACCGCGATCGCAAGACAGGCGTTTTCGATCTGGAAAACGCCGCCGAGCGAGACCTGAAGCGCCGTCATACCGTTGAAATCAAAGATCTCGTAAATGCCCGTATGCGCGGCGGGGGCGGGCGGTGTGATCACCGTCATCGGACAGCCGCGTGCCGCGGCGTGTGCCGCGATCACCTCCATTGCCTCCTTCTTCTGCGTGAGGGTAAAGACGGGACGCCCCGATTTGAGGATGCCCGCCTTCGCCCTTGCAATGTCGGCAAGCGTGCTTCCAAGATAGCCCGTGTGGTCGAGGTCGAGGCGCGTGATCACCGCCGCCTCGCAGGTGTCGATGACATTGGTCGCGTCAAACTCACCGCCCAGCCCGACCTCAAGGACCACGAAATCGACCCCCGCCTCGGCAAAGGCTAAGAAGGCCGCCGCCGTCCAGATCTCAAAGGGGGTCGCCATTTCGCCGAGCGATTTTTGTACGCCCTGTGCCGCGGCATCCGCGCGCGCAATATACGCGTCGAGCATCGAGTCTGTCAGCGGCTCTCCGTCAATGCGGATGCGCTCCCCCGTTCTGACGAGTGACGGCGAGGTGAAGGTGCCGACGCGATGCCCCGCGGCAAGAAGCCCTGCGGTGAGGTACGCCGCGACCGACCCCTTACCGTTGGTGCCCGCGATATGCAAATGGCGAAGCCCGCGCTCGGGACGGCCGAGCGTCTCTAAAATTGCATCAATTCTTTGTAAACCAAGGTTTACGACCTGATGAAAGCTGTCGTTGTAGGTGCGCGTGCTCATTTCGACTCCTCCTTCGGCAAAAGTCCGTTGCGGACGAGATAAGGTCTCGCGATCCGCGTGACGCGCGGCACGAGCAAAAGATAAAACGCGATCCGCAAAAGAAGGTTGACGGGCACGCTGACAGCACGCGCCGTGATCACGGCAAAAAACGAGCCGAAAAGCGGATAGAGCGCCATCGTCATCAGCCCGAAGTCAACGGTCAGCGCAAGAAAAAGGAAAACCAAAGAGCCCCGCAAGGGCTTTACGGGACGGCGATACAAAAAAAGTCCCATCAGTAGCCCGAGTACGAGCTTGACAAGCGTGATCGGCAGATAGATCTCATCCCCGACCGTAAGGCAGCTTAAAAGATCGACTGCCGCGAGTGCCGCACCCGTGTAGGGCGGCGCGACCCATACCGCAAGCAGTAGGATCGGCAAGATCGCAAGGTCGAGCCGTGCGGCAGAGCCGAGCGAGATCGCGTGCGGAAGGTAGGCGAGTGCTACGCCGAGTGCCGTTGCGACGGCAGAGAGCGTGAGCGAGAAAAGATGGCGGTGTGCCTTAGTGCTTGTCATTTTCGTATCGAACAGATACCGTGGGACTTTTTTGAAGCTCAGCGGGATGCGATCGTGCCACCGCGGTATAGCCTAAGCGGACTCGAATTAGGCTAACCTTCGTCCGACGGACAACTCCCCGTTCCGTCAGCACTTGACGCGGCTCGATCTACTCTGTTTTTTCCTTTCTTATATATACGCGCATATTGTAGCATCTTTTTTCGCTTTTTTCAAGTGCTTTTCTAAAAAAGTGGGAAAAATCATTTACAGAAAACAAAAAATATGGTATACTGTATAGGCAAAATGCGGAGGTGACGGTATGCGTCTTGACAAAATGATCGCGAATCTCGGTATTGCCTCACGGCGTGAGGTTGCCGATGCCTGCCGCCGCGGCGGCGTGACGGTCAACGGCGTACCCGCGCTTGACGCGTCGGTGCATATCGACCCCGAGCGAGCCGCCGTGGTCTACCTTGGCACGCCGCTCGTTTACCGCAAATATACCTATGTGATGCTGAATAAGCCCGAGGGCTATGTTAGCGCGACCGAGGACGGGCGTTATCCCGTCGTCACCGAGCTGCTCACGCCCGAGCTGCGGAGGATCGGCGTTTTCCCCTGCGGCAGACTTGACAAGGATACCACGGGGCTGATGATCCTGACCGACGACGGTGACACCGCGCACAGACTGCTCTCGCCGCGCCACCACGCGAAAAAGGTCTACGCCTTTACCTGCCGCGACCCGCTTGACGCGGATGCTGAGGCGGCGTTTGGGCGCGGATTGCGTATCGACGGCTATACCTGCCTTCCCGCCGCGCTTTCGGTAAACCCCGACCGCAAAAGCGGCAGGATTACCCTGACCGAGGGGAAGTATCACCAGATCAAGCGGATGCTGGAATGCTATCACGACAATAGGATCACCTCGCTTTCCCGTCTTTCCTTCGGCGGCGTGCCGCTCGACCCGACGCTCCCTGTCGGCGCGTGGCGCTACCTCACCGAAGCGGAGATCAAAATACTCACGCGATACGACACCAAAGGAGATTAATATGGATCTGATCAAAACCCTTGCCGAAGAGTTGAAGCTGAAGGAGGAGCAGGTGGAAAAGACCGTTGCCCTGCTTGACGACGGCAACACCATCCCCTTCATTGCACGATACCGTAAGGAGGTCACGGGCTCGCTTGACGATGTCACCCTGCGTGCGCTGTCCGATCGCTTGACCTATCTGCGCCACCTTGACGAGCGCCGTGAGGAGATCCGCACGCTGATCGACGGTCAGGAGAAGCTGACCCCCGAGCTTGCCTCACAGATCGACGCGGCAAAGACCCTCGTGGAGCTGGAGGATATCTACCGCCCTTACCGTCCGAAGCGCCGCACGCGCGCCTCGATCGCGAAGGAGCGCGGGCTTGAGCCGCTCGCCGAGCTGATCCTATCTCAGCCCGATGCGTTCGATCCTACGCTTGAGGCGGTCGCCGCAGAATATATCGGCGACGAGGTGCCCGATGCCGCCGCCGCCATCGCGGGTGCGTCCGACATCCTTGCCGAGGTCTTTGCGGACGACGCCGACCTGCGCCGTGCCCTGCGCGCCTACGCAAACGAAAACGCCACGCTGACCTCGAAGCAGAATAAGGAGGGCGACTCGGTCTACGCGCAGTATTACGATTTTTCCGAGCCGCTGAAGAAGCTCCGCCACCACCGCGTGCTGGCACTCAACCGCGGTGAGCGTGAGGAGTATCTGAAGGTCGCGCTTGAGATGCCCGAGGAGGGCGCACTTGCCGAAATGGGCGCGCAGATCATCAAGAATAAGCAGTCCGCGGCAGTCCCCACGCTGATTGAGGTCATCGCAGACAGCTACCGCCGTCTGATCCTCCCCTCTCTTGAGCGTGAGATCAGAAGCTCGCTCTTTGACGACGCGGCAGAGGCGGCACTCGCGGTCTTTACCGACAACCTGCGCCACCTTTTGATGGGCGCACCGCTTAAGGGGAAGACCGTCCTCGGCTACGACCCCGGCTACCGCACGGGCTGTAAGCTCGCCGTCGTTGACCGCACGGGTAAGGTGTTGGACACCGCCGTTATTTACCCGACCAAGCCGCGTGAGGATATTCAGGGTGCGACGAAGACCGTTCGTCGCCTGATTGACAAGCACGGCGTTGATGTCGTTGCCATCGGCAACGGCACCGCCTCGCGCGAGAGTGAGCAGTTCATCGCGGGTGTGATCCGCGCCCTGAACGAGGAAAATTATCCCCGTGATGTAAAATACACCATCGTCAGCGAGTCGGGTGCGTCGGTCTACTCGGCGTCGAAGCTCGCGCAGGACGAGTTCCCCGATTTTGATGTGACCGAGCGCTCCGCCGTCTCGATCGCGCGCCGCTTGCAGGACCCGCTTGCCGAGCTTGTCAAGATCGACCCGAAGTCGATCGGCGTCGGTCAATATCAGCACGATATGAAGCCCGCACGCCTTGATGAGGCACTCGGTGGCGTCGTCGAGGACTGCGTCAACGCGGTTGGCGTTGACCTCAACACCGCCTCGCACTCCCTGCTTTCCTACCTCGCGGGCATCTCCTCTGCGGCGGCAAAGAACATCGTGCTGTACCGTGAGGAAAACGGCGAGTTCAAAAAGCGTGCCGATGTCAAGAAGGTCTCGAAGATCGGTGAGAAGGCGTACCAGCAGTGCGCGGGCTTCCTGCGCGTGCCGGGCTCGTCCGAGATCCTTGATAACACGGGCGTGCATCCCGAATCCTACGAGGCGGCGCAGGCACTGCTCTCGAAATTCGGCTACACCGAGGCGGACGTTGCGGGCGGTCTGAAGGCTCTGCGTCTGCAGGTATCGAAGTACGGTGCCGAGCGGCTCGCAAACGAGCTGTCGATTGGTTTGCCGACCCTTACCGACATCGTCGGCGAGCTTGAAAAGCCCGGCCGCGACGTGCGCGACACCCTGCCGCCCCCCGAGTTGCGCTCCGACGTCCTCTCGATCGAGGATCTGCAGCCCGATATGCTACTGAAGGGGACGGTCCGCAATGTCGTTGACTTCGGCGCGTTCGTCGACATCGGCGTGCACGAGGACGGACTCTTACACGTCTCGGAGATCTGCCGCCGCTTCATCCGCCACCCGAGCGAGGCACTTTCGGTCGGCGACGTGATCGAGGTGCGCGTGAAAAGCGTGGATGTTCAGCGCAAGAGGATCTCTCTGACGCGCAAAGGAACCGCCGATTTTAAATGAAGACCGTATAGATCCCGAGATCCTGCGTTGCTCCTCTAAAGCGGCCCGGCGTGATGCTGCGACTCGCTTCGCTCCCTGCATAAGTTCCACCAACCGCTCCCACTTCGTATGCACTTGTGGCTCGCGGGGTGTCACTTATACGCCGTCGCCTTGCTTTTTGCGGTGCGCCTTGACTCCCGGAATTTCTATCGGTTGTTCGAAAATTCAAATTAATTTGAATTTCATGATCGTCAAAAAATTGAAAAGCGCCTTAACACCCCTGTTTTTTGTGAAAGATGCACAAAAAACAGGGTGAAAGTTTGGAAGAAAAACCGATATCTTTTTTTTCTGTTTTTTGTTACAATATAGGAGTAAACCAAAGGATATTATCCATACTAACTCATAGGAGGATCTTACAATGGCAAGTCTTTCCCTCAAGCACATTTACAAAAAATACCCCGGTGGCGTTACTGCCGTATCCGACTTCAACCTCGAGATCAAGGATAAGGAATTTCTGATCCTCGTCGGCCCTTCGGGTTGCGGTAAGTCCACGACCCTGCGTATGATCGCAGGTCTTGAAGAGATCAGCGAAGGCGAGCTCTTCATCGGCGATACCCTCGTCAACGATGTCGCGCCGAAGGACCGCGACATCGCGATGGTGTTCCAGAACTACGCTCTGTACCCGCATATGACCGTATTTGACAATATGGCATTCGGTCTGAAGCTGCGTAAGGTACCGAAGGAGGAGATCAAGCGCCGCGTTGAAGAGGCTGCCCGTATTCTCGACATCAACCACCTGCTCGACCGCCGTCCGAAGGCTCTTTCGGGTGGTCAGAAGCAGCGTGTTGCACTCGGCCGTGCAATCGTCCGTAACCCGAAGGTCTTCTTGCTTGACGAGCCGCTCTCAAACCTCGACGCAAAGCTTCGTGCATCGATGAGAACCGAGCTGACCAAGCTTCACAAGCGCGTAGAGACCACCTTTATCTACGTTACGCACGACCAGACCGAGGCTATGACGATGGCAACGCGTATCGTCGTTATGAAGGACGGTCTGATCCAGCAGGTAGACACGCCTCAGAACCTTTACGATCTGCCCGTCAACCTCTTCGTTGCAGGCTTTATCGGAACGCCCCAGATGAACTTCTTAAACGGTAAGCTCGAGATGGAGGGCGACGACCTCTACTTCAAGTTCGGTGCCAACGCAAAGATCAAGGTTCCCGCAGACAAGGCGAACAATCCTGCGCTGAAGGAATACATCGATCACGAGGTTATCGCAGGCGTTCGTCCCGAGAACATCCACGACGAGCCGATGTACCTCACCAGCATGAGCGACAGCGTCGTTGAGTGCGATGTTGAGGTCACCGAGCTGATGGGTGCGGAGATCTACCTCTACCTCAACTTCGAGGGCTCCGAGGATGCGACCAACGGCAAGGATATCATTGCCCGCGTTTCTTCTCGCTCCACCTCCCGTGCAGGCGACAAGATCCGCGTTGCGTTCGATACGACCCGTATGCATATCTTTGATAAGGATACCGAGCGTTGCATCGTTCATTAATTTGATTCGGAAATCCACGGGAAACCGTGGATTTCTGCTTTTAAAAGACGGGTGAAAGGAGACAGCTATGCCACTGTATTCGATCGCGGATTTTACCGTAGAGATTACACCGCGCTATGGCGAGGTGGCGGAGCTTTTGTCCCCCTACGCCGTGTGCGGGGGAACGCCGCTGTTCTCAATTTGTCTCAGCGATGAACAGATCGCGCGGGAAATGCTTCCCGATATTACCCCATGGCAGGCAGAGTCGGCGGGCACCTGCCGCCGCCTTGCCGAGCGGCTGTTGGCGTACGGCGGCTACCTCTTTCACGCCGCGGTTGTTGAGCTTGACGGTGTCGGCTACGCCTTCACCGCGAAAAGCGGGGTCGGCAAGACCACGCACGTCGCAATGTGGATGAAAAAATACGGTGCGGCGGTGATCAACGGCGACAAACCGATTTTGCGGGAGCGGGACGGGAAAATTTACGCCTACGGCACGCCGTGGTGCGGCAAGGAGAATTGGCAACGGAACACCTCGGTTCCTCTCGGCGCGCTCTGCTTTCTTGCGCGGGGGGAGGAAAACGCCATCACGCGCCTCGCCCCCTCTGACGCCTTACCGCTTCTTTTGCCCCAGCTTTATCTTGCGCCGCAGGCGCTTGACTTTGCGGAGTGCTTCGTGACCGAGGTGCCCGCTTACCGCCTGTACGCCACCCGCTCGTGGGCGGCGGCAGAGCTATCTTATCAGACAATGAAGGTAAAATGATATGAAGATTCGTGACGGATATATTTTGCGAAGGATCGCCGGTACCGCATTCGCCGTATCGGTACGCCCTGAGGATGCGGGCGCGATGGTTCGCCTCAATGAAACGGGTGAGCTTTTGTGGCGCGCGCTCGAGGAGGGCGCGGATGAGAGTGCGCTCGTATCGGCTTTGTGCGCAGAGTACGACGTTGACGGCGCCGTCGCGCGCGCTGACGTTTTGCACTTTCTTGCATCCGTTGCGCCGATGCTTGAGCAATAAAAACCAAACGCCGAGGGCTTTTTCTCTTGGCGTTTATTTTTTTCGAAAATCGCATGTTTTCAGTATGCACTTTACATAGCGTATTTTTTTGGCTTATGCTATCCTATACACAACCGTCGGTTGTGCCGTCCCCCTTCGTATACGCACGCTCCCTTTTTTGCTTGCACTGCTCCTTTGCTTCTCGCTATTCGTCTGTAACGGCGGCACGGTAACGGAGGTCCGCAACCTTGAAAGCGTCGACCTCTTCGGTGCTGATCGAGCTTGGCACGCTGACGCTTTCGAAGGGCAACTACCGCACCCGCATTGCGGTCGAAGGCGACTGGGCACGCTTCACGGCGAAAGAATGCACGAGAAGGGATACCTACCATAAAGCAAGTTTTACCAACCGCAAATACAGCAAAAGGAGTACGGGCAATTTTGTCTGTACTCCTTTTCACACTTCTTGCCCTGCAAGGTATAGTGTGTTACACCTTATGGTATACTGTTGGGCGGT
>JAFTLE010000009.1 GCA_017452895.1 Clostridia bacterium | reverse complement strand
TGCCTCAGCGGCTGACTTTGTCTTCTCGTCGTAGTAAGCCTTGACTGCTTCCTTGTCGCGCAGGCTGATGCCGAGCTTCTTCATTTCCTTCAGATCTTCCTTCGTGGGCTTGCCCTTGCGAAGCTCATCGATCAGATCCTCGTGTCTTTCGCGGATGCCGTTGATGATCTTCACGATGGTGAAGAGAACGAAGGCGACCAGGAAGAAGTTGAGGATCGCGTTGATGAACGAGCCCCAGTCGATGTAAATCGAGTTTGCGAGGTCGATCTCTGCCGTTGCGACACCGTCAACCATTACGTAGGCGGGCTTGCCGAGGAAGGTGTAAAGCTCGGAGAGCGAGTCCTTTCCAAATACAAGCGCCAGAAGGTAGTTGATGATCGGCTTCAGCACGAAGTTGCTGAGTCCGTTGACGATCGCGGTGAAGGAGCTACCGACGATGACACCGACTGCCATATCAACCACGTTGCCGCGGGTGATGAATTTTTTGAATTCGCCAAAAAATTTCTTCATTTCTTTCTCCTTATTCTCCGTCGGCAACGCCGACTTTTTTCGACACTATTATACGCCAAAGTGTGCGGTTTGTCAAGAGGAAAGGCTGTCTCAAATTGAATTTGAGACAGCCTCTCTAGAGTTGATCAGAAAAGACCTTCCTTTTCTACCTTTGCCACAGTCGACTTTTGGTAGATCTTCACGTGCTTCAGGTCGATCTCGTCACGCGCGTTGATACGCAGATACAGCGTGTCGGTCTTTGCGGAAACGCGGCAGATCTTGCGTGCGCCAACGGTCAGCCCCGCGCAGAGCGCCCAGGTGCCCTCGGGCGTGCGGCGGATCTGGAAGGACTCAATGCGCTGACCCTCCGCAATATTCTCGGCGATCTCGACGTACGCGATCTCAGCGGGTGCTTCGGTCTTGATCTCATAAAGCGCGCGACCAAAGCCCTCGTCACGGATCTTTTTAACGGTGCAGGGCACCTCGCTGTCGGGGCCGAGACGCTCGCGCAGCAGCTTGCCGAACTCCTTCAGCGCCGCAACGTCGCGCGGATCGAACTTTCCGCTCGGCATCGGGGGGATATTGAGGTTCAGGCTCGTGTTGCCGCCAACGGTACGCAGGTACAGATCGAAAATATTCTCGGGCGTTCTCGGCTCATCCTCTGGAACGTAGAACCAATGCGGACGGATCGAGGTATCGACCTCCGAGCCCGCAAAGCAAAGTCCGTCGGAATGAATGATGTTGGAGAGCGCACCGGGGTCGCGGTCGGGATTCTGCGTCACGAAGGGATCAGAGGGGATCAGCGCACCCTTGGTCTGGCGCTCCGCACGCTTGCAAAGCTCACCGGGAACGACCGCCCACTCACCCTCACGCGCGGTGCCCGCCTCATTACCGCACCAGCGGACGTCGGGACCGAAGTCGTTGAAGATAACGGCGTTCGGCTGATACTTACGGATCAGCGCATTGAAGCGCGGGAAATCGTATTCCTGCTTTTTGCCGTTTGCACCCTCACCGCAGGCGTTGTCCTGCCATACCATAAACAGCTCGCCGTATTCGGTGAGAAGCTCGGTCAGCTGGTTGGCGTAATAATCATTATACTCGGGAGTGCCGTAGTACTTCGAGTTTCTGTCCCACGGAGAAAGATACACGCCGAACTTGATACCGGCGCGGCGGCAAGCGTCGGAAAGCTCACGCAGAACGTCGCCCTTTCCGTCCTTCCACGGAGAATTTTTGACTGAATGCTCGGTATATTTCGACGGCCACAGGCAGAAGCCGTCGTGGTGCTTCGCCGTAATGACGACACCCTTCATGCCCGCCGCCTTGATTGTCTCGACCCACTCGTCGCAGTCAAGCTCGGTCGGATTGAAGATCGCGGGATCCTCATCCCCAAGCCCACATTGCCGTCCCGTATAGGTGTTGACGGAGAAGTGAATAAAGGCGTAAAAGCCAAGCTCATACCAAGCCAGCTGGCGTGCCGACGGCTTCACGTGTGCCGCCTCTTTCAAAAAGGTTTGAAAGTCTTTCATTATGAATGCTCCTTCTTTCATTTCGAATGCTTCTTCTTTGATTGGAATGCTAAGGATAGTATACAGGATTTTGAGAAAAAAGTCAACCGTTATTGGGAAAAATCCCCTGCTCGATTCGCTCGGAAAACGCCGGAAAATCATACAGGTGCACAGCGTCGCAGATCAGGTCGCCGTTGCCAAGCCCACCGCCTGTCGTTTTCGCATCGGTGATAAGGTCGGGAAATTTGTTCATCAAAAGCACGAAGGTCGGCTCCGTATCGGCGGGCACCTGCCATTTGAGGTGGTGTTTTGCCGCTCGACGGATTTGTACAATATTGCTCCTGCGCGCATAAAAGCGCCCGCTGTTGATCATAACGCGGTTGGACTCATACAGTGAAAGCCGCGTGCGGCTGTCGAAATGATAGCGGTAATGCCGCCGCTTGCGGATCAGAAAATAAAAGCTATAAAGCGCTCCGCGCCGCTGTGCGAGCAGGCTGTATTCCCCACGAGCGCGCGCGGCAAAGGGGAAAACGCGTATCCGCTTGATCTCGTATCCGTGTTGCTTCAAAAGCTCTGCCGTTTTGCGGATCAAAAGGATATACTTGATAAAGCGAACGGCATAATAAAGAAGATAAAGCGCGATCAAAAGGATCAAAAGCGGCAGATTGCGCGGTATGTACGAGCCATGCGTGGGCATAAACAGGATCAGCGCGATAAAAGCAAGCCCCGCGTACACTACGGATTTCATAGCATTCCTCCCACTTTCAAAGTTTCTCATTCTTATTATAGCATAGACGAAATGAAAAAGCAACATAAAAGGGGCTGTGCAAGCAGAGACTTGCAGCAGCCCTATGGGGTTAAATTAGGCTATGAACAACATTAAAATGAGCGGTATGCTGATCACCGAAAGTGCGTGTGAGATCAACGCCATCCCCGCGGCAACCGAGGTATCCTTCCCAAGTGCGGCGGGAACAACCACGGTATTCAGCCCAAGCGGCATTGCAAGCGAGCAGACCAAGCAAACGAAATAGTATGCGCTCGGCGTGAGGGAAAAGATCCGCGTTACGAGCAAAAACAGCCCCGAAAAGAGAAGCGGAAAAACCGCAAGGCGCAAAAACGAAACGATATAAATGCCGGCGTCGGAAAGCACGCGGCGGATCTTGATATGCGCGAAGGTGATGCCCGTAACGATCATCGCAATCGGCGACATACAAGCGCCTAAAGCATCCACGACCGTCGTGATAAAGGACGGCACCCGAAGACCCGAAAGACCGACTACAGCCCCGATCAGAAGTGCAATGAACATCGGATTGACGAGATTTTTCAGCTTGCCGCCGACCGATTGCCGTTTGTCGCTGTCCCCCAGCAGAAGCGAGGGCACCGCCCAGACGTAAATGAGCGTCCAAAGCGGCAGGGTGAAAATGATATAGTACATCTCATATTCAGGGAAGAGCGCCGACACGATGGGGATGCCCATAAAGCCGAAGTTTGAAAAGGCAAGCCCGTAGGTGTAAATATTGCGCATGTACGCACTTTTTGAGACAAGACGTGAGCAGAGGATGGCAAGCGGAATCACGAGCAGCTCCAGCGCAAGCGAAAAGAGGAGCAGCCGCCACGCGAAGGAGAATGTCGCAACGGTAAAATTTTTCATAAACGTGCCCGCTACGAGCGCAGGAATAAAGACCGCGTTTTCAAGCTTTGAAAGCACGCCCGACGCATCTCGGCCGACGACGCCGACACGCGCGACCGTAAAGCCAATCAATATATAGAGCGCAAGCACCGCCATCTGATTCAACGTGGTTGTGAACATATCAAGCTCCTTCGTAAGAAAGCCCCGCAAAAGCGGGGCTTTTCGTTTGATAGGGCTCGGCAGATCTTTATTCGGTCGTGTAGTTATCGAAATACCCTTGGATAAACACGATCGGCGTACCCTTGTCGCCCGAACCCGAGGTCAGGTCGCAAAGCGAGCCAATCAGGTCGGTCAGCTGACGGGGCGTTGTGCCCTCGGATGCCATCTTGCCGAACAGATCGGAGTCCTTCTCCTGAATCTTTCCCTTAATGGCTTCCTTTAATGCATCACCCGAAAGATCTGCAAAATCGTTGTCGGCGAGGTACTTGAGCTTCAGCTCGTTCGGCGTGCCCTCAAGCCCCTTGGTGTAGGCGGGGGAAACGCAGGGGTCCGCAAGCTCCCAGATCTTACCGACGGGGTCCTTGAACGCGCCGTCGCCGTAGACCATAACCTCAACGTGCTTGCCCGTTGCGGCAAGAATCTTCGCCTGAATTGCGTCAACAATCGGCTGGCACTCACGCGGGAAGAGCTTGATCTGGTCGTCGGTCGCCTTGTTCGAGCCAAGCAGACCGAAGCTTTCGTTGTAGCCGCTGCCGTCAACGGGCGCGGTCAGAATTTCGTCCATACCGTAGACACGCTCAGCCCCTGCCGAAAGAAGCAGACGCTTGGTGCGGCGGCGGGTATGAATGTCACAGTTGAGGACGTTCTTGGTGTAAGAAAGCACGGCGCGCGGGTCGTTTGCGAAGATGATCTCGCAATCAGCGCCTGCGGCACGGATCAGCGACTCGTAATACTCAACGTAGTCAATCCCCGTGAAGCGGTGCTTCTCATAGCCGAAGAGCTTGCGGTAGGTCGCAAGATCCAAAACGTCGGTATAGGGATTGATCCCCTTTTCATCGAGTGCATCAAGCGAAATGAGATGATTTCCAACCTCGTCGGAGGGATAGGAAAGCATCAGGACGATCTTCTTCGCCCCCTTCGCGATGCCCGTCAGGCAGACCGAAAAACGGTTGCGGCTGAGGATCGGCAGAATGACGGCAACCGTCTGCCCGCCGAATTTTGCGCGGATGTCCTTTGCAATATCGTCGGTGGTTGCGTAGTTGCCCTGTGCGCGGGCAACGACAGCCTCGGTCATTGCGATAATATCACGGTCGCGGATTTCAAAGCCCTCAACGCGTGCCGCCTCAAGAATAGAATCGGTCACGATCTGTACGATGTCGTCTCCACTGCGGATAATAGGGGCGCGAACGCCACGGGATACGGTGCCAACCATGCGGCTCATAATCATTTCTCCTTTTTGCCCCGCGGGGCATCAAACAATTTTCTCACAACTATAATATTATAACAAAAACCGATATTTGTAAAGTATTTTTTTAAAAAATAATTGTGAATTTTTCAAAAATCGCACAAAAAAACAACGGGTGAAAAACACCCGTTATTTTTGTTATTTTAGTAATTTATAACGCGCAGCTCGAAGTATGCCTCGGGATGCTTGCAGACGGGGCACATCGCGGGTGCGTTTTTGCTGTCAACGATGTGACCGCAGTTGCGGCAGATCCAGACGACCTTTTCTTCCTTCTTGAAGACCGTGCCGTCCTCAACGTTTTTCAGCAGCTTCAGGTAGCGCTCCTCATGCTCCTTTTCGATGTTTGCAACCATCGTGAACAGAGCAGCGATGTCGTTGAAGCCCTCTTCCTTTGCCTCTCTTGCCATGCGTGCGTACATATCGGTCCACTCGCCGTTTTCGCCCTCAGCCGCCGCCTTCAGATTCTCAGCGGTCGTGCCGACGGCACCGCCGTGCAGAAGCTTGAACCAGATCTTCGCATGCTCCTTCTCGTTGTTTGCGGTCTCCTCAAAGATCGCGGCGATCTGCTGATAGCCCTCCTTCTTTGCCTGCGAAGCAAAGTAGGTGTACTTGTTTCTTGCCTGGCTTTCGCCTGCAAATGCCTCCCAGAGATTTTGCTCGGTTTTCGTTCCCTTCAGATTTGCCATTTGAATGTCCTCACTTTCACTGTCATTATTTATATTGTTATTTTGGGATTCGATTTTTTCAAAGTCCTCAGCGCCGTGCTTGCAAAGCGGGCAGACGAAATCGGGCGGAAGCTCCTCCCCCTCGTATTCGTAGCCGCAGATCTTACAGCGCCAGACCGTTTTGGAAGCCGCCTTCGGCTTCGGCTTGATGTGCGCGTGATAGTAGGCGTAGCTTGCGGACGGTGCGGGCGAAAGCTCGTCCGATTCGGTTACGTCCCCGACGAAAATGATATGCGTGCCAAGGTCGCTCTGCTCGGTCACCCGCATCGAAAAGTAGGCGTTCGTGCCGTCAAGCGTCACGAGACAGCCGTTTTCAGTACGGCGCACCGCGTCGTAGCCGTCGAACTTATCGACCGTGCGGCCGCTCTGGAAGCCGAATCTCTCAAAGACCGAAAAGTTCGCACGCTCCGAGAGGATCGAGATATTGCAGACACCCGTCCTCGAAAGCACCTCCGTGGTATAGTTTTCCTTGTTCAGCACAAGACACAGCCGAAGTGGTGTGCTCGTGACCTGCATCACGGTATTTGCAATACAGGCGTTGTCCTTATTTCAGTCGTTGACACTGATCACGAAAAGTCCGTAGGTTAACTTATGAAGCGCTGACATTTCAATCTCCTTTATTCGTACAGCTTTTGCAGGTTCCAAAGAGCATCAGCTGATGCGTCTCTACCGTAAAATCAAGCCCGTGCGGCAGTGCGCTCAGCCATGCGTTGTAAGGCAGAGGCACGTCGGATACCCTGCCGCAAAGGCGGCAATGCGCGTGATAGTGTGGGGAGGTCGTTACGTCGAAGTGATCGGGGCCGCCCCCCACGCTTGGAATGCGCAGGATCTCTCCACTTTCCACCAGAAAATTCAGATTGCGATAGACCGTACCGCGGCTGATCGTTGGATTCTCCCGCCGCGCCAGCTCGTAGATTTCATCGGCGGTCGGGTGGGTATAGTTGCCACGGAACAGGCGGCGAATGAGGTCGCGTTGTGCTGTGCTTCTGACTTCCATGTCTGCTCCTCCGTCGATTATCAGTAATGGGTCCTATTACCATTATACATATTTTAGAGAAAATGTCAATCGTTTTTTGAAAAAAAGTTAAAATTTTTCATTTACGAAAATCTTTCGGGATCCGGTGCTTGCTTTTTGAAAGGCTGCAAGGAGGATAGAGGGTACTACCCTTTATTATAAAAGGAAAGAGGATGATTTATGCAAGGGTTAAGCCTTCGTTTTGAAAAGGAGCGCGGCGCGACCCCCTTGCCTATTTAATCGGCGAGAAAACGGCAGGTGCTATCAGCACGAAAAAAAGCGGAGCGATTCGCATTTTTTTCTTTACAAATCGAAAAAAATGGTGTATACTAAAGATGTTGAAAAACTATCCTGAAAAGAGGTGGAGAAATGGACGCGGGCAGTGGTTGCAGCAGTGGAATATTAAGATACGCAGTGCAGGGTGTCAGGCCGATAACGCGCGTCCCTTTTTCCGATTAAGGGGTCAGCGGCCCTTGCACCTGCGATCCTTCGGAATCGGAAGAAAGGATAGCATATGCAAGAGGAAACCATGACTCTGGCGGAATCCTTCGTTTTGCTTTTGTCCGAGCGCCGCTTTCAGGAGCTGCGCCGCACGGCTGTCGAGGAAAATCCCGCCGATATTGCGGAGGCACTCGGCGAGCTGACGCCCGAGGCGTGCCGCATCATTTACAGATTTCTGCCGAAGGAGCTTGCGGCAGAGGTGTTTGTGGAAATGACGCACGAGGGGCGCAAGGCGCTCGTGCATTCCTTCAGCGACTTTGAGCTGAGGGAGGTGCTGGACGAGCTTTACGACGACGATACGGCAGACCTGATCGAGGAGATGCCCGCGAGCGTTGTCAAAAGGATTCTCAAAAATACATCTCCCGAAACACGCAGAAGCGTCAATCAGCTCCTGAAATACTCCGAGGACAGCGCGGGCAGTATTATGACGACCGAGTTCGTGCATCTGCGCCGTGAAATGACGGTATCAGATGCCCTCGCTATCATTCGACGCGACGCGATCAATAAGGAGACCGTCTACACCTGCTACGTCACCGACAAACAGCGCCGCCTGCTCGGCATCGTCACGGCAAAGGATCTTTTGATCTCGCCGCTTGACGCGACGATGGAAAGCATTATGGAAAGCAACGTCATCGCCGCAAACACGACGGACAACAGAGAAGAGGTTGCCCGTATGTTCGATAAATACGACTTTTTAGCCCTCCCCGTCGTGGACAAGGAAAACCGTTTGGTCGGTATCATCACGGTCGACGACGCAATCGACGTCCTGAGCGAGGAGGTTGAGGAGGACTTCGCAAAGATCGCGGCAATCACGCCGAACGAAACGCCCTACCTCAAGACCTCGGTCCTTTCGATCTGGCGCGCGCGCATTCCGTGGTTGCTCCTTCTGATGCTCTCCGCTACCTTTACGGGTATGATCATCTCGGCGTTTGAGGGCGCCCTCGCGCAGGTCGTCGTGCTGGCCGCGTTTATCCCGATGCTGATGGGCACGGGCGGTAACTCGGGCAGTCAGGCGTCGGTCACGGTCATCCGCGGACTCTCGCTCGGTGAGGTGCAGTTTTCGGATTTTCTGCGCGTAGTCTTTAAGGAGCTGCGGGTCTCCGTGCTCTGCGGCATCGCCCTAGCCGCCGTCACCTTCGGCAAGATTTGGCTGGTTGACTACCTACTTCTCGATCAACCCATCACGATGCCGATCGCCTTCGTCATCAGCATCACGCTCGCCGTCACGGTCATCGTGGCAAAGCTGATCGGGTCTATCCTCCCCCTGCTTGCTAAAAAGCTCGGCTTCGACCCCGCGGTCATGGCGAGCCCCTTCATCACGACGCTCGTTGACGCGCTCTCGCTCTTGGTCTACTTCGGGATCGCACAGGCGGTGCTTCATTTGTAAGATAAAAAAGAAGCGAAAAATTCGCTTCTTTTTTGTTTCAATTTTTGGACTTCGGTGCTTTGCCGTTGTACCACATTCGCGAGAGGGTATCGCGGAAGGGCTTTTCCTCCTCAGACTCGATCAGAACGAAGAAGAACACAACAAGCATCTCGTAGGGAAGCGGGCACAGCTCCCCCGGGTTGACCTGACTCATCGCAAAGACCCCGATATAGGAGAGTGCAAGGCAGATCACGTAGGGGGAAAGCCGTGAGAGGATCATACGAACGCGGCCGTAGATCTGGTAGCCGAAGCCGAGAATGCCGACAAGACCGAGCGAGCCGATGATTTGCGGGATCATCATATGATACCAGCAAAGACCGCCCTTTTTCGGCGTGTAAAGATGCAGATTCGCCTCGGTTCCGAGTCCCTGACCGAAGATAGGATTCGATTTGAAATTCGGCCAGAGCGCACGCAGAAAGCGCATACGCGTATCGTGTGTGTCAATGAGGTCGCCGTCGGGATTGAGGCGTGAGAGGAAGAATTGATACACGGGCGCGATCAGCAAAAGAGAACCGAACAGACAGCAAATAAAGATGCGGGTGTAAAGTGTACGCCGCCGCGTGTCCTCGGTCGTCAAAATCAGCGCGATGAGTGAAAGCACCAGCGTGATCGCGGCAGCAAGGAGTCCCCCGCGTGAGCCCGAAAGCAGAATGCAGCCGAAAAAGAGGAAGGGAACGAAAAAGTGTGCGAAATGACGGCGCGTAAAGTAGCAGGGGACGGGGATGGCGAAAATGAGAAAGGTCGAGAAATTGTTGCGCGAAATAATATTTTTCAGCACCTGCTTGGTTTCGATCAGCGTCTCAAAGCGGTAGGCGTATTGGATCAGCACGCAGAACGCCGCGATCACGCCCATCGCGTAAAGCGAAACGAGAAAACGCTCCTTCTGCGCCGTAGACGGATGATCGCCAAGCTGTGACTTGATTGCAAGATAAACGAGGATCATTCCGATGCCAAGCCCAAAGGTGTAGTAAAGCGCGATCGGATTAAAATACTCTCTTGCCGAGATAAAGCCGAGACCGCCGAGCGTGATCGCCACGGAAACGGCGAGAAGCCCGCGTAGGGAAGGACCGCAGCGGAAGGGATGACGATAACGGATGAAGCGATAGATCAGCGCGCCAAACGCGGGGATCGCCAGCCACCAAAGCCCGATGAACTTGTTGAAGGAGTCGTAGCACATACAGTCGAACACGCAGATGAGAAGAAAGGGTGCGGTCGTGAGGGTGATGTCCTCATGCTCCTCAAGCAGATAGCAAAGAAACAGAACGAACAGGATCGTTCCCGCGACCTGCTGCTCCAGCAAAACGATCAGCACGGCAAGCAGGGATAGTACGGGAATGTAAAGCGAACTTTGCAAAAATGCGGTCATCGGCGAAGCGAGACGGTAATAGATCCCGCGCTCCGCGACCTCCGCGACCTCCTCCGCAGCGTTCTTGTTGAACAAAAGGCCGAGGAAAAAGAGCGGCAGCCACGTCATTTGCGTAAACTCATGCGCGTTGTTCGTAAGGCCGCCGAAAAGAAGGATCGAAACGAGTCCGAGCGTTATAAAAAAGGCGGGTCGGTTTTTCGTTTGATGCGCGCGGCGGATCGAGAAGAAGAAAAAGACAGCGTAGAGCAAAACGCCGAGATAGCCGATCGAGTAGAGCGTTTTCAGATACGAGTTGTGGGCGTTTGCCGAAACATTCGTGTTGGCTTGGTGATGCACGACGTCGCTGACAAAATCGTAGCCCCATAATCGATCAAGGAAGCCGCCCGCCATAAAGCGTTCAAAGACGAGCCGCCAGATATCCGATCGCCCTTGCGTGTTGGCAGGCGTGTAAAACTTGTAAAAGAGGGCGATCAGCTTGCCCTTGAGCGAGGTGTCGTCGGGAGTAACCGTCTCAGAGCCGTCCTGCTCCGCATCCACTGCAAAGATCGGCGCGTCACCGTTCCAGATGATATCGTTTTTGACGTCGTCGTTTTCGGGCGTGACGGTCGAGCTGTCCTTGACATCAAGACCGAGAAAGCCGAGATTCTTGAAAAACTCGGTTTTTCCGAGCGTATAAAGCGAGGCAACGGCAACGATGCCGCAAAGGAAGACCGTCAGCACCGTGCGCCAATCAAAAATGCGGAATTTGCGCCGCACGCGGCACTCGATATGCTGAAGCACCGAGAAGCCGATCAGAATAAACGCAATTGCGAAGCTGATACGCGTATTTGACAGAAGCGTCAGCCAGAGTGCGCCGCAGGCCAAAACGTAATCGTAAAAGCGGGGACGCTTGACCGCAAGGATAAAAACGAGTGCCTGCAGCATCGCCATCGCAAGGTCGGTCTTGAAGTAGTAAAGACCGCAGAAGGTGTAGGCGTTGCCCCACTCCTTATAAGAGATCGAGGTCAGAATGCCGTAATTGCCAACGAAATACAGAAAAAGATTCGTCAGCACTACGATCGCAAAGGAAAGTCGCATCAGCCGCACGAGCCGCTCGGTATTCACCGTGCAGAAGCGACCGATGAAAAACAAAAGGAACATCGATGCCGTCTTGACGAAGATGCGGAAGCCCGCAGGCTCCCTCAAAAATGCAAAAAACAGAAGCAGAAGAATGCCGAGCACGGTATATTCGGCCGTGCGGAACTGACGGAGATTCGACGGTCTCCGCACCATCAACAGTGTAAACAACAGGATCGCATAGCCGAGCATCAGGTAGTCAAGCAGAGATACGCTGTAGAACATGTCCACGATCGGCTTGCAGAACAGCAGAATATAGATCGGGATCGGATTTTCGTGCAGATGCAGGAAAACATCTCCGATCCGCCGCCTCAGGGTCCTGTCCATCGCGTACTCCTTCCGTAGCTTTCAAAGCATAACCTTATTATATATGTTTCCCCGATCTTTGTCAAGAGTAAGCATCAAAACGCAAAAAAAGAACGGAATTTAGAACTGTTCTCTAAAGGACAGTTTTCAAAAAATACGGTATATCTCGAAAGAGGTATGCCGTATTTTGTATTTGTGTCCACAAATGCAGTGCTTGCCAGGAAAATTGACAAATTATAGGTGAACATAAAAAAGCCTCCTTGTGTAAAAGGCTTTTTTCTACCTTCCGGAAGGCAATTTGGAAAAATTCATCAAATATATTTACAAACCGCAAAAATTGTGATACAATAATAGTGCCAAACAAAAAACGAATAATGATTTTAAGGAGAGCACCTTGTTTTTATAGGGTGTTTTATACCTTTTTGATTTTTTTACACAAATTAGTGAATAATGGTAAAAACGTTGATTCCGCTAATTTGTGTATGGTGTTTTCCGTATCATTAGTTTTTTGTTTGGCGACAATTGGAGTTAGCGTTTTTCGGTGCGCTGACTTTGGTTGGCGCACTTTTTATTTGAAGGAATTCACCGATACGGGAGAAAAATGAGTAATTATTGTAAAATAACAAAACAAGATGCTGAAAACATAAACGATGAGGATTCTTTGAAGGTATGTCACATGAGAACCGTGAGCTTTTCAAGCGCGCATTATTCGATGCGATGGACTCGGAAATCCGCGAGATCGAGGAAGAAATCAAAGATATGGAAATGCCACCGCCAAGCAAACGGCACAAGATACGAATGAAGCGTCTGTTTCGTGAGCGCGTCGGTGGATCCTTCCTTCCGTTTCCCGAAGAGGATAATCTCTATGAGAGAGTACGAAGCAAGCTCGTAATAAAGCTCAAAATCAACCAATTTTTCGATCGTCGTAAAAAACGAAGACGAGAGATAAAAAGTTAGATTTATCTCACCAAAAGAAAAAATACGAGAAACCTTACGGTGTTTCTCGTATTTTTTCTTTTTTCTTCGTTATGCTCGTTTCCCCATGATTTGAAAAACTGTCCTTAAGGGTTCGAAGCATTCCGTTCTCTCTTTTTAATATAGAACTATAACCGCTATTTTTGTAAAAAACAAGCCTAAAACAAGAAAAAAACCATCAAAAAATAAATGCATTTATTTTTCCGAAAAGCGTTGACATTTCAAAAAACAAAGGCTATAATGGCAGTGGAAGAACAGACAACGGGAAAGGGTTTTCAGGACCACGAAAGAACCGACCGCTAAGAAAACGACCGAAAAAATCAAAAAAGAAAAGCCGGCACCCCGTCTTCCACGATCAAAAACATTGACTGCATCCTCGTATTCGACAACGGCAAGATCGTGCAGGAGGGGATTCGACGTGCTTACAAATCAAGAGGGTATGTTCCGCAACATGCTGTATAATTATTAAGGAGAATGCTATGTACGATTTCAAGGAAATAAAAGAGTATCTTGATGCTCTGCATGAAAAGTATGGTATCCCCGGCGGCGGCATCGCTGTTTATCAAAACGGAGAAAAGCTCTACGAATACTGTATGGGATATTCCGACAGTGAGAAAACGCAGCCCGCGACCCCCGACACCCGCTATTTTCTCTACTCCTGCACGAAGCCCGTGACCGTTACGGCGGCAATGATGCTCGTCGCGCGCGGCAAGCTCCTGCTCGATGCCCCCGTATCCGACTATCTGCCCGCATACGCCAACGCCTATCTTCTGATCGACGGAGAAAAGAAAAAGCCCGACACCGTGATGACAGTACGCCATCTCTTTACGATGAGCGGCGGACTTGACTATAACTTCGCCACACCCGCCGTCGTTGCCTGCCAGCAGGCAACCAACGGGGAGGCAACCACGCGCGAGCTTGTCGATGCCTTCATCGAGGATCCCTTGGCATTTGAGCCCGGCGACCACTTCAAGTACAGCCGCTGTCACGACGTGCTCGCCGCTGTTGTTGAGGTAGCAAGCGGCATGCGCTTCGGTGAATTCCTGAAGACTGAGATTTTCGAGCCGCTTGGAATGAACGATACGGGCTTCGCCGACTATTCGGATGTCGCCGCACAGTACATCTACAGCCGTGAGCGCGGCATTGAGGAGATCGGGCGCAGTAACCCCCATATCCTTTCCCATAATTATGAAAGCGGCGGCGCAGGTCTGATCTCCACGCTTGCCGATTACGGAAAATTCGCCGCAATGCTTGCGGCGGACGGGAAAGCCCCCGACGGGCGCGTGATCATCCCCCGTGCGGCGATCGACGAGCTGCGGGGAGAGCAGCTCACCGCGCTTGTCAAAAATCCCGCCTTCGACTGTGCCGCAGGTCCCGGCTACGGCTACGGACTCGGTGTGCGTACCCTTGTCGATAAGAGTCAGGGGCAAAGGCCGCCCCTCGGCGAATTCGGCTGGGACGGTGCCGCGGGTGCATACCTGATGATCGACGTGGAAAACGGGATCGGCATCGCATATGTGCAGCACGTGCGCGCATGGAATTTCATTGACCTCGGACATCCTCTGCACGCACCGATGCGTGACGGCGTTTACCGCGCGCTCGGTCTTTGATCTTCATAATAAATGTGTTTGCGTTAAAACATAAAAAGATCCCGCGCAGCCGCGCGGGATCTTTTTATTTTTTGATCAAAAATTGAAGGTCCAGACATTTTTGTGAAGATCGTACGACCAATAAATCGGTGCCTCACCGACAATCGGCATCAGAATGATCATCCGCAGGGTATCGATCAGGATGAGCGAGCCAAGCACAGAAACGAGGATCACCGCCGTCTTATAGGGCATTTTCTTCTGCAAAAAGCGGAGAGAGGGAAGAAAAACGAACTTTGAAAGAACAAACCCGCCGCCGCCGAAGAAAAGCATGGGGAGCACGCCCGTGTACTGCGTGATGTGAAGCGGCTGGTCGAGATAATTCCAAAGCTCCACCCCGAAGAGGATATCCCAAAGATTGCCGACGATGAGCTCCGCAACAAGCACGAAGGCGAAGCAGAAGAGAAGCGAAACAAGGTTAGAAAGAACAACCGTCCTTTTCGTCCTCTCCTTGAAGATGCGTCGCCCGAGGAAGGTGAAGTCGTTTGGGTCGCCGATCAAATAGTAGAAGGCGAAAACGATCAGCGCATACGCGGAAATGAAGGGCAGAATATAGAAGCGTGCGTCAAAGATCCCGATCATGACCGACCGTGCGAGATTTTCCGCAAGCCAGCCGATGAAGGACATTGCGATGCCGAGCACGCAAAGGTATATGAATACCGGTTTTTTCTCCTGATCCATAACGAAGCCTCTTTTACCGCGGCGAGTGCCGCTTTTCAAAAATTTCATATGAATCATTGTAGCACGCCCACCCCGAAAAGTCAATTAATAAAGCGAAAAAACAGTGCAGGGGAAATAAAGGAAGCGAAAAAAGAATATATTTTTAGAAAAAAGCAAAAAAAGATGCTTTTGTCGCATTCAGTAACTTGACTTTTCGCGCGCGTGGGTGTAAAATAGTATAGTATATTAAGATATATGTGCGGAGGAGTTTATGGAAGCGACTAAAAAACAAAAGCTGCAAAAAATTGCGAACAACGTCCGTATCGGGATCATAGAGGGCGTTTACAGCGCGGGATGTGGACATCCCGGCGGCTCTTTATCAATCGCCGATGTGATGAGCTATCTTTATTTCGAGGAGATGAGGGTCGATCCCAAGGATCCGAGGTGCCCCACGCGCGACCGCTTCGTGCTTTCGAAGGGACACACGGCCCCCTGCCTTTACGCCGTTTTGGCAGAGCGCGGATTTTTCCCGAAGGAGGAGCTGAAAACGCTTCGCAAGATTGACAGCCGCTTGCAGGGACATCCGGATATGAAGCATATTCCCGGCGTGGATATGAGCACGGGCTCGCTCGGTCTCGGCATTTCCGCCGCCTGCGGCATGGCACTTTCAGCCAAGGTATCGGGTGACTCCTACCGCGTTTACACCGTCCTCGGTGACGGTGAATGTCAGGAGGGACAGGTTTGGGAGGCGGCTATGTTTGCCGCGCACTATAAGCTGGACAACCTCTGCGCCCTCGTTGACTTCAACGGTCTGCAGATCGACGGCAGGATCACCGACGTTATGGACCCCACGCCGTTTGACAAGAAATTTGAGGCGTTCGGCTGGAACGTCATCGTCATCGACGGTCACGACCTCGACCAGATCGAGGCGGCGTACACCGCGGCAAGAGCGGTCAAGGGCAAGCCCACCGTCATCATTTCAAATTCCACGAAGGGGAAGGGCGTATCCTATATGGAAAACGCCGTAGAGTGGCACGGTGCCGCCCCGAAGGAGGAGCAGTACAAGATCGCGATCGCGGAGCTGACAGGAGGAAAGTGCAATGGCTGAGAAAATGGCAACCAGAGAGGGCTACGGTAAGGCTCTCGAAGAGCTGGGTGAGAAATACGATTTCGTCGTGCTGGACGCAGACCTTGCGGCGGCAACCAAGACGGGCGTGTTCAAAAAGAAGTTCCCCGAACGCTTTTTCGACTGCGGAATTGCAGAGGGCAATATGATGAGCGTTGCCGCGGGCATCGCCGCAACGGGGAAGATCCCCTTCGTCAGCTCCTTTGCAATGTTCGCCGCAGGCCGCGCCTTTGAGCAGGTGCGCAACTCGGTCGGCTACCCCCACCTGAATGTAAAGATCGGCGCAACGCACGCAGGCATTACGGTCGGTGAGGACGGCGCGACGCATCAGTGCAACGAGGATATCGCTCTGATGCGAACGATTCCCGGTATGACCATCATCAACCCCGTCGACTCAAACGAGGCAAAGGCGGCGGTTGAGGCAGCGATCCTTCACGAGGGACCTGTTTATCTGCGCTTCGGCAGATACGCCGTTCCCGATCTGACGAGCGAGCGTAGCGATTACAGCTTCAAGATCGGTAAGGGTATGCAAATGGCAGACGGCACCGACGTTACGATCGTTGCTACGGGTCTTATGGTGCATCTGGCGCTTGAGGCGCGTGAGCTTCTCGCAAAGGGAGGCATCTCTGCACGCGTTTTGAACATCCACACCATTAAGCCGCTGGATGAGGAGATCATCCTCGCCGCCGCAAAGGAGACGGGCGCGCTCGTCACCGCGGAGGAGCATAGCGTCATCGGCGGTCTTGGCGGTGCTGTGACCGAGTACCTTGCAGCCGCTTGCCCCGTACCCGTTCTGCGCGTCGGCGTTGAGGATGTCTACGGTCGCTCTGGCACCGTTCCCGCACTTCTTGAGGCGTACGGACTGACCGCGGAAAACATCACCGCGAAGGCACGTGCCGCCGTAGCACTGAAAAAATAAAATCCCCGAAAGGAAAATACATATGGGACTTACCATCGCACAAAAGATCATCGCCGCCCACCTCGTTGAGGGGGAGATGAAGGCAGGGACGGAGATCGCCCTGCGTATCGACCAGACCCTGACGCAGGATGCAACGGGCACGATGGCGTATCTTGAATTTGAATCGATCGGCATTCCGCGCGTCCGCACGGAGCTGTCGGTTGCCTATATCGACCACAACACTCTGCAATCAGGCTTTGAAAACGCAGATGACCACCGCTACATTCAGTCGGTCGCAAAAAAATTCGGTCTGCGCTTCTCGCGCCCCGGTAACGGCATCTGCCACCAGGTGCATCTGGAGCGCTTTGGCAAGCCGGGCAAGACGTTGATCGGCTCGGACAGCCATACCCCCACGGGTGGTGGTATCGGTATGCTCGCAATGGGTGCGGGCGGACTTGACGTTGCCGTTGCAATGGGCGGCGGCGCGTACTACATCACAATGCCGAAGATGTACAAGGTCAACCTGACGGGTAAGCTCTCCCCCTGGGTGAGTGCAAAGGACGTCAGCCTCGAAATCCTTCGTATCCTCTCGGTCAAGGGTGGCGTCGGTGCCATCATCGAGTGGGGCGGAGAGGGTGTCAAGACCCTGACGGTCCCCCAGCGTGCCACCATCACCAATATGGGCACCGAGCTTGGTGCCACCACCTCGATCTTCCCCTCGGATGAGATCACGCACGCCTTCTTGAAGGCGCAGGGGCGTGAGCAGGATTACGTACCGCTCGCAAGCGATTCCGACGCAGAGTACGATCGCATCATCGACATTGATCTGTCGACGCTTCGTCCCCTGCTTGCGTGCCCCCATTCCCCCGACAATATCAAGGCGGCAGAGGAGCTGTCGGACGTTAAAGTCGATCAGGTCTGCATCGGCTCCTGCACCAACTCCTCGCTTGCCGACCTTCTGCGCGTCGCCGCCATTCTGCGCGGTAAGACCATTGCTCCCGGCGTCAGCCTTTCGGTCTCCCCCGGCTCAAAGCAGGTGCTGACCATGCTCGCTGATTGCGGCGCTCTCTCCGATCTGATCGCCGCGGGTGCGCGTATTCTCGAATGAGCGTGCGGCCCCTGCATCGGTATGGGCTTCTCCCCGAACTCCGCGGGCGTATCGCTCCGTACCTTTAACCGCAACTTTGAAGGCAGAAGCGGCACGAAGGATGCGGGCGTTTACCTCGTATCGCCCGAGCTTGCCGCCGCCAGCGCGCTGACGGGCTACGTCACTGATCCCCGCACTCTCGGCGAGTATCCTGAGATCACGATGCCTGAGGCGTTCAAGATCGACGATACCTCGATCCTGCTCCCCGCAGATGAAGACGAGGCAAAGGAGCTTGAGATCCTGCGCGGCCCGAACATCAAGCCGTTCCCCGACACCTACTCGCTTGAGGATAAGATCGCGGCACCCCTGACGCTGAAGGTTGGAGACAACATCACCACCGACCACATTATGCCCGCAGGCGCGAAGATCTTGCCCTACCGCTCGAACATCCCCTATCTGTCGAAGTTCTGCTTTGCCGTGTGTAACGAGAGCTTTGCGGAGCGTGCAAAGGCAAACGGTAAGTCGATCATCGTCGGCGGTATCAACTACGGACAGGGCTCGTCGCGTGAGCACGCGGCGCTCGTTCCGCTCTACCTCGGCGTTCGCGCCGTGGTTGCAAAGAGCTTTGCGCGTATCCACGTGGCAAACCTCATCAACGCGGGCATTTTGCCCTTGACCTTTGCGGATCCCGCCGATTACGATAGCCTTACCGAGGGCGACTCGCTGGAGCTCGTCGGTCTGTTTGAGGCAATCAAGACGGGCAATGCCGTCCTTCGCAACCTCACGACGGGCAAGGAAATCAAGCTCTGCTGCAGCTTCTCGGAGCGCCAGAGAGCGATTCTGCGCGCAGGCGGACTCTTGAAATATACCAAAGGAGAATAAGATGCAGAAGATTCGTATGACAACGCCGCTCGTCGAGATGGACGGCGACGAAATGACAAGGATCCTTTGGCAGATGATCAAGGACGAGCTCCTTCTGCCCTTCGTGGATCTTAAAACAATTTACTTTGATTTAGGACTTCCCGAGCGTGAGCGCACGAAGGACAAGGTCACGGTCGACTCCGCCAACGCCGCGAAGGAATACGGCGTTGCGGTCAAGTGCGCGACCATCACCCCGAACAAGCAGCGCGTCGAGGAATATAACCTCAGCGAAATGTGGAAGAGTCCGAACGGCACGATCCGTGCAATCCTTGACGGTACCGTATTCCGTAAGCCGATTCTGATCGACGCGGTCAAGCCCGTCGTCCGCAATTGGAAGAAGCCGATTACCATCGCCCGTCACGCCTACGGCGATGTCTATAAGGCGACCGAGTACCGTGTGGAGGGAGAGGGTAAGGCAGAGCTCGTATTCACGGGCAAGGACGGCACCACCTTCCGCGAGACCATCTACGATTTTGAGTGCGGCGGCGTTTTGCAGGGACAGTACAATAAGGATTCCTCGATCGAATCCTTTGCCCACGCCTGCTTCCAATACGCCATCGCCGAAAAGCAGGATCTTTGGTTCGCAACCAAGGACACCATCTCCAAAAAGTACGACCAGACCTTCAAGCTCGTGTTCCAGGATATCTACGAAAAGAATTATAAGGCGCAGTTTGAGGCACTCGGTATCGAATACTTCTACACCCTGATCGACGACGCAGTCGCACGCGTCATCCGTAGTGAGGGCGGCTTTATCTGGGCGTGCAAGAACTACGACGGCGACGTGATGAGCGATATGGTCTCGACTGCCTTCGGCTCGCTCGCAATGATGACCTCGGTGCTGGTTTCCCCCGACGGAAAGTATGAGTATGAGGCGGCGCATGGCACCGTTACCCGCCACTACTACCGCTATCTCAAGGGTGAGGAGACCTCGACCAACCCGATGGCAACCATCTATGCGTGGTCGGGCGCACTCCGTCGCCGCGGTGAGATGGACGGTCTTACCGACCTCGTCGCCTTCGCTGACGCGCTCGAGGCGGCTTGTATCGAGACCCTCAACGCAGGTATCATGACGAAGGACCTCGTCGGTCTCGTCGAGCCCGGCTTCGAGGTGCAGGCAGTCAACTCCGTCGACTTCATCAAGGCGATCAGATCGCGCTTGGAAGCAAAGCTTGCATAAACAAAAAAGGGAGTCGCTTGAGCACCTACCATAAAGCAGTTCCATATCAAAATCAAAAAGGACGAGATTTTTCTCGTCCTTTTTGCATACTGCCTTGCCCTGCAAGGTATAGTGTGTTATACCATAGTTATCTTGTCGGGCGGTAAAGAAGTGA
>JAFTLE010000008.1 GCA_017452895.1 Clostridia bacterium | reverse complement strand
TCAATGATATTCGGGATCGTCATCATGATCCGCTTGATCTTTTCCTCGTATTCGGGCTCTGCCTTTTCAAGCTCTGCCAGCCGCGCCGCACCCTCTGCGACCTTCTTTTTCATTTCCTCGGCTTCCTCACGCTTGCCCTGCCCCATCAGCATTCCGATCATCTTGGAATTCTTGTTACGGTCGGCACGCAGGTTGTCCGCCTCACCCTTCAGGGCGCGGTACTCCGCATCCAGCGCGATCACCTCATCGACCAGCGGCAGCTTTGCATCCTGAAATTTCCGTCTGATGTTCTCCTTCACAAGGTCGGGATTCTCTCGTACAAATTTTAAATCCAGCATTTTCCTTCTCCCTTTATTTTGTAAATTTTAGTTTACGTAAAAATATAAAAACCCTTGGGAAATCCCAAGGGTGCAAAAGCGCACGGTACCACCTTGACTTTGTCTTGACTCCCTTAACGCGGGGGACGGCCGACTCCTCGCCGACACGCTCCGGGGTGGAAGTCCGCCGTTGATCGCTTTCAGCCGCGGCGATCTCTCTGTGGGGGCGGAATGTTCCCCATCAATGCTATACGAATTATAGCATATCTTTCCCGTTTTGTCAACCAATAAACGAAAAAACGGCGGAAATTCCGCCGTTTTTCCGTTATTTTTCTCCGTTTCGCTTCATAAAGCGTTCCTTATTTTTGCGAATGAAGCTTTGGAGCTGCCGTTTATGACGGCAGAGCTTTTCCTCACAGTTCTCACACCGAAGCGATGCGTTCGTCTGCGGGGCAAAGCGCTCAGGGTGCAGGCGCAGGGTGATCTCCCACCGCAGAAGAAGGAGCACCGATAAGATTACCAGCACGTGCGTGTAAATACTGTTGATGAATACAAGCGGCGTGAACATCATTGCAAAATCCCAGTTGTAGATCCTGCAATCGGTGCAGCAGCGGTTTTTCAAAAACCAGGTCTGGAAGGGACAGAAGAAAAGGATGCAGATCATATCGCACACGCCGTAAAAGAGGCTGATCAGGACGAGAATGCCGCCATCAATGACACCAAGGTAGTAAAGCACGCCGAAGATCGAGTTGAGCGCGATCCACGCGGCGGCGGCAACGAAGGTGCGAATGGGTGAAATGACGCGCGCCCTCGGCTCACCCGTCGGGCGGTAATTGCGGCGGAACTGCTTCTGACAGCCCATACTCTCAATGCGCGCGGGGAAAAAGCGGAGTGCCATTTCAACGGCGTAGACCGCCATAATGATGATGACAAGCCACGGGATCGTGTCATAGTAACCACCGAACACGGTATCGATCCCCGAAACGCGGTGAACGATATAAAGCGCGAGCACGACGACAAAAAGTGCGATCCGCACGTAAAACTTTACGAAATGCATCGTAGACGTGGGGGACAGCTTGGATTTTCGACAGGATTTTTGACTCATTGTTTCCTCATTTCAGGGATTCCCCCACATCTGCGTTTTGGAGTGGATCGTTTGCTAAGCCTTCCTTTATAGCGTTCATCAGATCCTTCAGCTAAATAAGGAAATATACCCCTTAAAGGCATTATACTCTCTTTTTCCTGATTTTGCAAGTAGAATCCGTGATTTTAACATCGGATGACCGATTTTTTGCATCAGATCCTTGAGCGCAAGGCAGCCTGCGTTCGTACGGCAGCTATTCGGACCGACGAGGTTTTAGGATTTGTTCCGAATCGGGAAGGCTTTTCTGCCGCCGAGGCAGCCGAAGGCGGGCTCAGGGCAGATAAATCCGCTATATTCCGTGGCGGAAGGCTCGGAGAACATCGCCACCTAGGGCAGGATGCCGCCGCCGGGCACCGACATTGTTTTTAATTTTTTCTCAAAAACTATGTACAAATCAAAACGATTGTGCTATAATAGACGCAAATCTTTTATTTTGACGATTTTCGGAGGTTGTATGCGCCCAGCAAGCTTTTCCTCTCTTCTCCTGTGCCGCGCGCTGAGTGTGACCGAGGGTGTCTCGCTTTTTATACGTGAACATGACAAGGGCTACCGTTTTCAGGGCGAAAGCCACCCGTTTTGGGAATTCGTCGTTATCCTCTCGGGGCGTGCGTTCATCACCGCGGGGGAGCAGTTTTTTCATATGCGTGCGGGGGATGCGATCTTCCATCCACCCGGGGAATTTCACGCCATCGGCGCGGACGGCACCCCATTCACCTTCGGCGTGTTCAGCTTTCACGGCGATGTATCCATTCCAGAGGGCGGCCGTTACTGTCACTTATCCGATACGCTGCGTGCCGAGTTTTTAAGTGCTGTGTCTGACGCGCGCAGGGTTTTCTCCTTTGAGCGTGAGCTTTATTTTCAAGCGGTCCTGAACGGACAGGATGCGGCGGCGGCAGGATTCACCAACCGCATTGAGCATTTCCTGTTTGAATGCCTTTCGCATCCCTCGACGCACAGCGCGCCGATCACACAGGGTGAGGAGCATTATCAGCGTCTGATGGCCGCGGTCTCCGCGGGGGTCACCAAGCGGATGAGCGTGCCCGAGATCGCCGCGGCGGCGGGAATGAGCGTCAGCAACGCGAAGCGCATCTTTTCCCACTACGCGAAAACGGGGCTTGCCGACTACTATCACCGTGCCGTCGCGCAGTACGCGTACGAGCGACTGCGTGAGGGAGCGACCGTGACCGAGGTCGCGGCGACGCTCGGCTTCTCCGACCTTAATTACTTCTCGGTCTTCTATAAGCGCATTATGGGCGAATCGCCCCGCAACCATAAGAAAAAGAATCTAATTTACAAACAAAACTTTACATAAGAACGGAGTATGATTATGGAACAGAACAAAGCAATCGAGGCATGCCGTGCATTTCCCGCAACAAGGAATCCCGTATCCTGCGAGCGTTACGGTCACGGACATATCAACGAGACCTACCGTGTCCTTACGGCAGAGGGCGGCGATTACATTCTACAAAAGGTCAACCGCGGTGTATTCAAAAGCCCCGAGCAGGTGATGCGGAACATCGCCCTCGTGACCGAGCATGTCGGGAAAAAGCTGGTGGCGAAGGGGCGGGATCCCCTGCGCGGCACGCTGCATCTTTGCAGCGCCGAGGACGGTAAGCCTTACTATATTGACGCGGACGGCGAGCTTTGGCGCGTCTTTGATTTCGTGCGCGACAGTCTTGCTATCCAGATGCCGCGCAGCACTGAGGAATTTGCGTCGGCGGGCCACGCCTTCGGCGAGTTTGCCGCAATGCTCTCCGACTTCCCCGCAGAACAGCTTTACGACGTGATCCCGCAGTTCCACGATACGCCAAAGCGTTACCGCGATTTTCTCGCGGCGGTCGAGCGTGACGTTTGCGGCAGAGCCTCTGAGGTAATGCCTGAGATCGAGTTTTACCGCGCGCGTGCGGATTACTACCATACCCTGATGCGCGCGCACGAAAGGGGCGAGCTTCCCCTGCGCGTGACGCACAACGATACCAAGATCAACAACATCCTCTTTGATGCCGACAGCGGTGCGCCGCTTTGCGTCATCGACCTCGATACCGTTATGCCGGGCTTTACCGTCAACGACTTCGGCGATGCGATCCGCTTCGGTGCATCGACCGCGGCGGAGGATGAGGTCGACCTTTCGAAGGTGCATTTCTCGGTCGAGAAGTATAAGGCGTACGCCACGGCATACCTTGCGGGCGCGGGCGACGGACTCGTCCCTGCGGAGCGCACGATGATGCGCGACGGCGCGCTGATGATGATGCTGGAGTGCGGTATGCGCTTCCTCACCGACTACCTTTCGGGCGACACCTACTTCCGGACCACGCGTGAGAAGCACAACCTTGACCGCACGCGCACCCAGATCCGCCTTGCTGAGGAGACCGAGGCGGCGTGGGATCAGCTCCAACAGGACTGACCCTGTCCAAAATAAAAGATAATTGACCGAATATCATATAGCGCTACCGTGATAACTGTGCTATAATGCTATCAAATCACTTAAAAGAGAGGATATGTAAATGAAAAATATAAACGCGGGCGTGATCGGACTCGGCTGTCGCGGAAGCGCAATGCTGGACCTTCTTCTTCAGATCGAGGGCGTGACGGTAAGCTGGGTCTGTGACCTTTACGAGGACCGCATTGCCGCAGGCATCCAGGCGGTTGAGAAGGCAGGGCAAAAAACGCCCTTAAGCACGCAAAGCTACCGTGATATGCTGTCCGACCCGTCGCTTGACGCCGTTTTCATTTTCTCGGCGTGGGAAAACCACGTCCCCGCGGCGGTTGACTGTATGCTCGCGGGTAAATGCACGGCAATGGAGGTCGGCGGTGCTTACTCGATCGACGATTGCTGGCAGCTGGTGCGCACCTATGAAAAGACGAAGACGCCCTTTATGCTTCTTGAAAACTGCTGCTACGGCAAGCGTGAGACGATGGTGCTGAATATGGTCCGCAAGGGGCTGTTCGGTGAGGTCGTGCATTGCCGCGGCGGCTACTGCCACGACCTGCGTGAGGAGGTCGCGTTCGGCAAGGAAAACCGACATTACCGCCTGAAGAACTATCTGCACCGCAACTGCGAGAACTATCCGACCCACGAGCTTGGGCCGATTGCAAAGGTGTTGAATATCAACCGCGGTAACTGTATGCTGTCGCTCGTTTCAGTCGCCTCGAAGGCAGCAGGCATGAAGGAATATATCAAGCAAAAGAAGCCTGACGACGCGGTGCTGATGAACGCCGACTTTGCGCAGGGCGATATCATTACTACGGTAATTACCTGTGCTGACGGCGCAACGATCCTTCTGACGCTTGACACCACCCTGCCGCGCTCGTACAGCCGCGGCTTTACCGTACAGGGCACGAAGGGAATGTATAGTGAGGAGAGCGACTCGGTCTATCTCGACGGCGTATCAACGCACGCGTGGGAGGCTGAGCCGACCTGGGGCACCGCGAAGCATTTCGAGGAGCATCTCTCCCCCGTTTGGAAGGACTATATGGAAAACGGCATCAAGGGCGGCCACGGCGGAATCGACTGGCTTGAGCTTTGCGCCTTCGTTGACTGCGTAAGAAGCGGCGCGCCGATGCCGATCGACGTATACGATGCCGCAGCGTGGATGGCGGTCACACCGCTGTCTGAGGCGTCGATTGCAACGGGCAACGCCGTCGCGTTCCCCGATTTCACAAACGGCGCGTGGACCGACAGAGCGCCGCTTGACGTGCTGTAATCCCTCAGGCATATCCGAACAAAAAGAAAACCGTAAAAGGGTGTTCGTTAAGAGCACCCTTCTTTTTGTGCATATACTGAATGTAAATAGATCTTTACATTCGGAGTGATTATGACCCTGCTTGATTTTTTTGACGCTTGCCTTTCTGCCGGTTATACGACGGCGGGCGATTCTGCCGACTATGCCGCGGTCCGTCGCACGGAGGACGGCATCCCGACGCTCGATCTTTATTTTGAGCATTCAAACGGCTTTGAGGATTGGAAAAACAATCTGAACTTTCCCGCGCGGGCGGATTGCGGGGAGGGCGTGCGCTTTTCCTGCCACCGCGGATTTTTACAGGTCTTCCGCTCGCTTTTGCCGACGCTCACGCCGCTGATCCTTGATGCGGATATCGGGCGCATCTATCTTGTGGGCTACAGCCACGGCGCGGCACTTGCGACCTTTGCATACGAATACGCAAGACTCCTGCGCCCCGAGCTGCTACACGGCGTGCGCGGCATCGGCTTTGGCTCGCCGCGCGTGCTGTACGGACGGCCGACCCCCTATTTGCGTGCCCTGTTTTCGGATTTTCATCCGATCCGCAACCAAAACGACGCAGTCACGCATCTGCCGCCGCGCGCCCTCGGCTACCGTCACGTCAACCGCGTAACGGTGATCGGCACGGGAAAGCCGCTTTCGGCAATTGACGCACACAGACCCGAGCATTACCGCGCCGCCCTCGCGCAAAATAAAACTCTTGACCTTTTCCAAAACCTGTGATATAATACAAAAGACGTAAAGAGAACAAACCGAAATTTCGGGGAAGGAATTCTTATGACAACCAAGATCCTGCTCGCCATTGCAATCGCTGTCGGCTCATACCTGATCGGCGGACTCAACGGCGCGATTATTTTTTCAAAGCTGCTCTACAAAAAGGATATCCGCGAATTCGGAAGCGGAAATCCCGGTTTCACCAACTTCAAGCGCGTCTTCGGCGCGACGGGCTGGCTCGTTCTGATCTTTGATATGCTGAAGGCGGTCGCACCCGTGCTTGGTGCCGCGCTTCTTGCCACCCATTTCGGCTACGCCTTCCAGCTTGGCGCGGTGTTCGGCGGCTTCTTCACAATGGTCGGTCACTCCTATCCCGTCTGGTACAAATTCAAGGGCGGCAAGTCGATGACCACCTGCATCATCACCTACTTTTTCGTCGATTGGCGCATGGCGCTGATCTGCATGGGCGTTTTCCTGATCCTTCTGCTCACGGTCAAGATTATGTCGATCTCCTCGATCATCTTCGCCCTGCTCGGTCCCTGCGTCCTCCCCTTCTTCGGCCTCGGCTCGCTCTGGACCGAATGGATCCTCATCCTCGCGGCACTCCTGCTCGTCTTCCGCCACCGCCAGAACATCGTGCGGCTTACCCACGGTGAGGAAAAGAAATTTTACCTATTCGGGAAGCAAAAGGATAAATAACAAAACGCTCTGTTGCCTTGCAACAGAGCGTTTTGTTATTTTATGAGCACGGATTTATTGTAGAAGCGGAGGGTGCGGACGAGCTCGTCGTAGCAGTCGAAGCGAAAAAGGTGGAGCTTGCCGTTGACCGAGGCGACGGCGAGGTAGCAAAGCGGGACGGCAGCGCCTGAGGTGTAGTCGCAAAGGTGCGCGTGCGGGGCGAGGGCTTGCGCATGGGCGCGCGACTCGGGGGTGTCGGGGGCGGCGTAGAGCAGGTCGCTGACGCGGCAGGACCAGAGCACGCGGCGCGATTTCCCGAACAGGCGGGCGAAGGAGAGCGTGCCGTCCTCGACGCGGGTGGCGCATTCGTAGCTGACGTAGCGCCAGGTGAACATCAAAACGATCCAGATGGCGAGCGGCAGCAGCGCGACGAGCTGGGGCAGCTTGATCGCCACTGTGGTTAAGATCACGTAGGCGACCGAGATGAGCGCGATCGCCGTCAAAAGCAGGATGCGGTTGCGGCGCACGCGCCCCTTCACCGCGACGGGATGGGCAAATTCCGCAAAGCGGAAGGCGTTTTCTTCTGACATACCAAGAGGTCTCCTATCAACTTTATTTTACAATATTCTCCGCGATCGGCGTGCCGAGGCGGAAGCTTTCGGCGTTGTCGAGCGTCGTTTTGCTGATCGCCTCCAGCGCCTCGACGGTTAAAAATCCCTGATGCGAGGTGACAATCACGTTCGGGAAGGACAAAAGACGTGCGGTGACCGAGGATTCGAGAATATCGTCCTCGCGATTCTCAAAGACGTTCTCCTGCTCCTCCTCATACACGTCAAGCCCGACACCTGCAAACTTGTGCTGGCGGATGCCGTAAATGAGGTCTTCCGTGCTGATGAGCGCGCCGCGCGAGGTATTGACGAGGATGACGTTATCCTTCATCTTCGCGATCGCCGTGCGGTCGATCATATGGTAGGTCGATTCCAATAGCGGGCAATGCAGAGAGATCAGGTCGCTTTTTGCGAGCAGCTCGTCAAGCTCCACGTACTCGACGAAATCGAGCGAGGGGTTTTTATACATATCGTAGCCGATGACCTTCATCCCAAGTCCGTGGCAGATGCGGCACATTGCCGCGCCGATCTTACCCGTGCCGATGATACCTGCGATCTTTCCGTGGAAGTTCATTCCCGTCAGTCCGATGAGGGCAAAGTTATTCTCGCGCACCTTGATGTACGCCTTATGAATATGACGGTTGACGGCGAAGGCAAGCGCCATCGCGTGCTCCGCGACCGCCTCCGGCGAATAGCCGGGGACACGCATGACCGTGATGCCGAGACGGTCTGCCTCTCTAAGATCGACGTTGTTGAAGCCCGCACAGCGCAAAAGGATCAGACGCACGCCACATTCGGCAAGCGCACGCAGAATCGGTGCCGAAGCGTCCGAGGCGACGAACAGGCAAACGGCGTCGTAGCCGCACGCGAGGCTGACGGTTTTTTCCGAAATATCGGTCTTGAGATACTCGACCGTGAGATTTTCATACTGCGAGGCAACGCGCTCGAAGGATTCTCTGTCGTACGGCTTCGTATCGTAAAATAATATTTTCATAGCTACTCCTAAGGCAGTTTTTTCTTATTCTTTCCGAGACGATCGGTTTTTATGAGGAGCGTGCTCCATCACTTCCCTTCCATTATAGCACACGCGAAAACGGCAGTCAATC
>JAFTLE010000007.1 GCA_017452895.1 Clostridia bacterium | reverse complement strand
CTTTTTGAGTTTTCAAAGTGTATCTTAACGAGATCTCTTCGCACTTCTTTTCAGTGCTCGAAATTTCTGTTGTTCAATTTTCAAAGACCGTTTTCTGCCGCGCTTTACTCCCTCCCGGAAGTCGGCGACTCTCTTATTATACACAAGCACTAAAGCTTTGTCAATACCTTTTTTAAAAGTTTTTTCAATTCTTTTTCGCTCGTATATTCAGCACCTAAAAAGTTTGTCCCTCTCAAGCGTGCTTGGTTATTATAGCAGACATATTCGGGTTTGTCAAGCATCTTTTTTTATTTTTTCAAAAATTTTTTTACATACGGTTTATTTTTTTCTTTTCCTATGATATAATATACTTCGACCGTACGAAAATACGGACTTTGCATATACTAAATCTGAACATACAAGGAAAATATTATGGCAAAAGAACAGAAGTCCTGCCCGCGGCTTGGTAAGGTTGGCGGTCAGGCGGTTATCGAGGGTATTATGATGAAGGCGGGCGAAAACTGCCCGACTGCGGTGCGCCTTTCCAACGGAAGCATCGCGGTTTACGAAAATACCTTTGTTTCGGTGCGGAAAAAGCATAAGGTCCTGAATCTTCCGCTTTTACGCGGGATCGTCAATTTCGTGGAATCGATGAGGCTTTCCTTCCAAACGCTTACGATCTCTGCGGAGGCGATGGGTGTCGAGGAGGAGGAGACCCGCTTTGAAAAGTGGCTGAAGTCGAAGTTCGGCGTGAATATCTACAATGTCATCACGGTCATTGCGGCGGTGCTGGGCGTTTTTCTTGCCGTCGGGATATTTATGTATCTGCCGCGTCTTGCGGCCGACGGTCTCTCGCGCCTGCTGCACACGGATTTCGGCGTTTGGAGTGCCGCGATTGAGGGCGGTATGAAGGTCGTGATCTTCATATTATATCTGCTTCTCGTTTCGCTGATGAAGGATATCCGACGCACCTTCGAGTATCACGGTGCGGAGCATAAGTCGATCGCCTGCTTTGAAGCGGGTGAGGAGCTGACCCCCGAAAACGCGAAGAAGCACACGCGCTTCCATCCGCGCTGCGGCACGAGCTTTATGTTCTTTATGATCCTGCTCGGCGTACTGCTCGGCTTTGGTCTGCGCTTCGTTTTGCCCGATTGGTTTATCGCGAATCGCTGGCTTTATACCGCCGTGCGCCTTCTTCTGCTTCCCTTGGTCGTGGGGCTGGGGTACGAGTTTATTATGCTGGCGGGCAAGCACCCGAATTTCGTAACGCGGCTTTTGTCGGCACCGGGACTCTGGATGCAGCGCATCACGACGCGCGAGCCCGATGAAAAGCAGCTGGAGGTTGCGATCGTTGCGCTCAAGTACGCGCTGGTCGAGGACTTTCCCGATTTCGACCGCACCGCCTACGCACCGCCGAAGCAGAAAGAGGACGAAAAGAAAATCGACGGCGAGGACGGCAATGCGGCTGTCTGAGGCACGGGCACGGCTTGCCGCGGCGGGAATTGAGAACGCCGCGCACGAGGCGCGTGAGCTGTTTGCGCACTTCGGCGGGTATGCGGCGGCGGAGCTTTTCGCAGCCGATCCCTGCTGCGACGAACCGACGCTTTGCGCGGCGATCGAGCGCCGCGCCTGCCGTGAGCCGTTACAATATATAATAGGTAGAGTTTTTTTCTTTGACGAGGTCTATCGGGTATCGCCCGACTGTCTGATCCCGCGGCCCGATACCGAGCTGCTCGTTGAGATTGCGGTGGAAAAACTACCTCAGGGTGCGCATTTTGCCGATTTTTGCACGGGGAGCGGCTGTATCGCAATCTCAACGCTCGCGCACAGACCCGACGCAACGGCACTTGCCGTAGATATCTCCCGCGCGGCGCTCTCGCTTGCCGAGGAGAATGCGCGTGCAAACGGCGTTTCAGATCGCCTCGCTCTTTGCACCGCCGATCTTTTAAAAGAGTCGGTTGACGGCGAATTTGACGCGATTCTTTGTAATCCGCCCTACATCCGCACCGACGTGATGAATACGCTCGCGCCCGAGCTTATGCACGAGCCGCGCATCGCGCTTTGCGGAGGGGACGACGGGCTGATCTTTTACAGGCGGCTGCTTGGCACCTATGCGGACCGTCTGCGGGCGGGCGGCTTTTTCCTCTTTGAGATCGGGTACGACCAGGCAGAGGAGCTGTGCGCGCTTGCGCGGGCGCATCGGCGCGAAATTGAAATCTTCAAGGATTTTGGCGGCAACGACCGCGTTGCACTGGTCAGATAAAGGACGTAGCAAGCAATATTTTCCGAAGGGATGAATGCTTGTGACGCTTACCGTTTTATTTGGGGGGCGGGGTGACGAATACGCCGTTTCCCTGCGCTCTGCCGCCGCCGTTTTGCGTGCGGCGACACTCCCCTGCCGCGCCGTCGGCATTACGAGGGACGGCAGATTTTTAGAAACAGACCCCGACGCGTGCGCCATTCTGCGCGACGCGTGGCAGGATGCCGCGGCCCCGTGGTCGCCCGCGTCACTTGATGCGGACGGCGTCGTTTTCCCGCTCTTGCACGGACGGCACGGGGAGGATGGCGAGCTGCAAGGGTATCTTTCGACGCTTGACATTCCCTATATCGGCTGTACCACCCTTGCGGGGGCGATCGGTATGGATAAATACATGGCGAAGCTTTTGGCGAGCAGCATCGGGATTCCGACGCTTTTGCAAACTTTAGTTTACAAAAATGAGCTTTCTGACCCGTTGCTCTACGAGCGGATCGAGGCGGCGCTTTTCTATCCGATTTTCGTGAAGCCGTCGGACGGCGGCAGCTCAATCGGGGCGGGGATCGCGCGTGACCGTGCGGAGCTTCGTCGCCGTTTAGCGCAAGCGGATACCGCGCGCATTTTGCTTGAGCCCTATCAGCCCGCGCGGGAGATTGAGGTCGCGATCCTTGAGGAGCGCGGGGTGCTGACCCTGCCGCCGCCGGGGGAGGTCGGGCATACGGCGGAGTTTTACGATTACGACACGAAATACGGCGCGCACACGCCGCCGCTTTCTATTCCCGCCGCGCTGCCGCGAGCAACGGCGGAGCTTGTCACCGACTATGCGAAAAGGATCTTTCTTCTGTTCGGCTGTCGGCATCTTGCGCGCGTAGACTTTTTCGTTTCCGAGCGCGGCGTATTCTTCAATGAGATCAATACAATGCCGGGGTTTACCGCGGGGAGTATGTATCCGCGCCTTTTTGAAGCGATCGGCATTCCGATGGATGCGCTGATTCTGCGGCTGTGCGCCGCGGCGCGCCCTTGATCGGCATTTTTGACAGCGGCGTTGGCGGACTTTCCGCCCTGCGGGCGGCGCGGGAGCTTTTGCCGACGCGCAACTTTCTCTATTTCGGCGATACCGCGCACGTGCCGTACGGCAACCGCTCGCCCGATGCGATCCTGCGCCACACGCGCACCTCACTCAGATTCCTTTGTGAGGCGGGGGTCGAGGCGATCCTCGTTGCCTGCGGTACGGCGAGCGCGACGGCATTGCCGCGATTGCGCGGCGAGTTTTCAATCCCGATTTTTGGGATCATTGAGCCGACGGTCGAAGCTGCACTTTCCGCAACGAAGAATTACCGCATTGCAATTGCGGCGACGAAGCGGACGGTTGAAAGCGGTGCTTTTTCATCGGCACTTCTTTGCCGTGAGGCGCGCGTGCGCGCGCGTGGGTTTCCCTGCCCGCTCTTCGTGCCGCTTGTCGAAAACGGCGTTCTTGACAAGGACGATCCGCTATTGCATCTGGCGATCTGCCGCCATTTATCGCCCCTGCGGACTTTTGGCGCTGACGTGCTGATCCTGGGATGCACGCATTTCCCCCTGCTTGCCGACGCGATTGGTGAAATCTACCGCGGTGTGGCGCTGATCGATAGCGGACGCGCCGCCGCAACGCAGCTTTTGTCACTCCCGCCGCGGGTCGAGCGCGGAGAGTGCCGCTTTTGCGTAAGCGACGACCCACATTCCTTTGAAAACACAGCGGAGCTGTTGCTCGGACACGCAATCCGTGCCGAGCGGGTCAAACCCCACTGCTCCGAATTCTAAACCAACAGGAGAACGATATGGCAAATTACAGACGTGGAAGAATCAACGACGCGGTCGCAAAGGAGCTGGCGATTGCTCTGCGTGACGTGCGCGACCCGCGCATTGCGGGCAATTTCGTGAGCATTACGCGCGCGGAGGTCGCACCCGACCTTAAGGTCGCAAAGATCTATTTCTCTGCGATGGGTGACAAAAAGGAGGCGCAGACCGCGCTGACGCATGCAGCGGGGCTCTTCCGCCGTCATTTGGCGATGACGCTGAATCTGCGGATCACGCCCGAGCTTGTGTTCTATGCGGACGGCTCGATTGAGCACGGCGCGCATATTGCGAAGCTTTTGTCCGAGATTAAGGAAAGCGAGAAGAAAAACGATGACGGCGCTGACGCTTGACGCACTCTGCGACCGCCTGCTCGCGGCGAAGGATCCGCTGATCCTGACGCACAGAAATCCCGACGGGGATACCGTCGGCTCCGCGGCGGCGCTTTACCGCATACTGAAGCGGCTGGGAAAGTCGCCCGCCGTCCTGCCCGAGCGGGAGTTTCACGCACGCTACGCTTTTCTGCTTGAGGGCATTCCGACAGAGGTCACCGAGGGTGAGCATACCGTGATCGCGGTGGATGTTGCGTCCCCGCAGCAGCTTGGCAGTTTTGCCGAGCAGTTCACGCCCGATTTGCAGATTGACCACCACGAATTCGGCACCCCATTCGCGGATCACTACGTCGTGCCGAGCGCGGCGGCGTGCGGCGAGGTCGTGCTTGCGATTGCGAAGCGGCTCGCTCTGCGCGGTGCCCTCTCGATCGACGCGGAGATTGCGTCACCGATTTACGCCGCGATCAGCTCGGATACTGGCTGCTTCTGCTTTTCAAACGTAACGCCCGACACGCATCTGTGCGCGGCGGAGCTTCTGTCGCTCGGCGTGCGCGCGGACGAGATCAATCATCTTTTGTTCAACAGCAAGTCAAGGGAGCAGCTGGCGGCGGAGGCGTATGTGCTATCGCACATATCGACCGCCTTTGAGGGGCGGGTCGGCAGCTTCGTTTTAACGCTTGCCGAGCGCGAGCGGCTCGGGCTGCCCGAGGAGGTATTTGATACCGCGATCGACGCGGTCCGCTCGCTTGCAGGTGTACGGATCGCCGTGACCGTTAAGGAGAAGGCGAGGGGACAGCACAGGGTCTCCCTGCGCAGCACCGACGTTTCGATCACGCCAATCGCCACCCACTTCGGCGGGGGCGGACATGCCCGTGCGGCGGGCTGTACCGTTTCGGCAGAGGATGCAAGCTGCGCACTCGATTTGGTGCTGGATGCGCTGAAAAGTGTGCTTACCGATTGACTTTTTTCAAAAACGCGTATATAATATGGATTGACCTTTATTTTCACAAGGAGTTTTTACTATGGCACAGTTACTTTCCGAGAAGGACAAGCGCACCTGCTACTGCGCAGAGCTTTCGGCTAAAAATATAGGGGAGCACGTTACCGTGATGGGCTGGGTACAGCGTCAGCGCGACCTTGGCTCGCTGATCTTCATCGATCTGCGCGACCGCACGGGTGTCGTTCAGCTCGCCTTTGACGACACGACCGAAAAGGAGATCTTTGACACCGCGTTTACCATCCGCGGTGAGTTCGTGCTTTGCGCGAAGGGTGTCGTCCGCTCCCGCGGCGAGGCGGCGATCAATAAGAACATCCCGACCGGCGAGATCGAGATCTACGTGGACGAGCTGAAGGTGCTTTCTGCCGCCGCGACCCCTCCCTTTGAGATCGTGGAAAACAGCCCCGTCCGTCCCGAGGTGCGTTTGAAGCACCGCTATCTTGACCTGCGCCGTCCCGATATGCAAAGGAATATTCTCGCACGCTCCCGCATTACGAAGCTTGCGCGCGACTACTATGCCGAAAACGGCTTCGTTGACATTGAGACGCCGAGCCTTTGCAAGCCGACGCCCGAGGGGGCGCGCGACTATCTCGTACCGAGCCGCGTGCATCCCGGTAAGTTCTACGCGCTTCCGCAGTCGCCCCAGCTTTACAAGCAGCTGCTGATGGTCTCGGGCTTTGACCGCTACTTCCAGATCGCGCGTTGCTTCCGCGACGAGGACCTGCGCGCCGACCGCCAGCCTGAGTTTACGCAGATCGATACCGAGATGTCCTTCGTCACCGCTGACGAGGTTATGAGAATGCACGAGGGCTTTTTGAAGTTTCTGTTCCGTGAATTCCACGGTATCGACTTCAAGGAGGACTTTATCCGTATGCCGTACGCCGAGGCGATGGATCGCTTTGGCTCGGACAAGCCCGATATCCGCTTTGGCTTTGAGCTGAAGAATCTCTCCGACATCGTGAAGGATTCCGAGTTCAAGGTCTTCTCTGGCACGGTTGCCGCGGGCGGCTCCGTGCGCGGCATCAATATCAAGGGCGGTGCGAAATTCTCCCGCAAGGAGATTGATGCGCTGACCGAGTACGCGAAGACCTATAAGGCGAAGGGGCTTGCCTACCTGAAGTGGCCCGAGACGGGGGATATCACCTCCTCCTACGCAAAATTCCTCTCGGATGCCGAGAATGAGGCGATCAAGGCGCGCCTTGAGGCGGAGGCTGGCGACCTGCTTCTGATCGTTGCCGACCGCGACGCCGTCGTGTTTGATTCGCTCGGCGCTCTGCGCTGTCACTGTGCCGATAAGCTCGGACTCCTTGACCCGATGGACTTCCGCTTCCTGTGGGTGACCGAGTTCCCGTTGCTTGAATATGATGAGGAGGACGGACGCTTCTATGCGAAGCACCATCCCTTCACGAGCCCGATGGACGAGGATCTTCCGTATCTCGACAGCGATCCTGCCCGCGTGCGTGCCAAGGCGTACGATATCGTTTTAAACGGTACCGAGCTTGGCGGCGGCTCGATCCGTATCCACAACAGCGAGATTCAGTCGAAAATGTTCTCGGTGCTGGGTCTTTCCCCCGAGGAGGCGCAGAACAAGTTCGGCTATCTGCTCGACGCGTTCCGCTACGGCGTACCGCCGCACGGCGGACTTGCCTTCGGGCTTGACCGTCTGGTCGCGCTGACGCTGGGGCTGACCGACATCCGCGACGTGATGGCGTTCCCGAAGGTGCAGAACGCATCCGAGCTGATGACGCAGTGCCCGTCCGAGGCGGATCCCGCGGCGCTCACCGAGCTTTGCATTGCGGTGACCGAGACGGAGGATACAGAATGACGCGGCGTGTCCTTGCTCTTCTTCTGGCGATCCTTTCGCTTCTGACGCTGACCTTCTGCAAGGACGAAAAGAAAGAGAAGGCCGATATGTTCAAGACCGATCCCGCCGAGGGATATTTTGAGGAGGCGCTTTTCGGCTTTTCGCAGGAGCAGGTCTGCTCCAACCCTGCACGCGGCTATGGCGAGACCGACACCGAGGGCGTGATCTGTGCGCCCGACGTGACCGACTGCGCGCTTGTCGGAAATCGCAAGTGCAATATTTTTTACACCTTTGCGGACGGCAAGCTGACCGAGGTGGCGGTCTACGTGACCCCGAACAGCGGCGAGAGCAATCAGGATGCCGCCACCGCGATCGAGAAGATCCTGTCGGGACATTACGGAAAGTCGATCTCGATCGGCAGTGCCTCTGCGGTGCGCCGTTACTACTCCTGGAACACCGAAAACAGCCGCGTGACGCTATCGGGCACGAACGAGGGGGTTACCCTTCACTACGTGCAGCCGAATGCGGATAACGACGGAAACATTACGATTGGATAAAAGCGTTGTCGCTTTTTTGGATTGAAACCAACGAATTTTTCGCGAAATCTGACGAGCCCAATATCAAACAGCAGGGGCTGTCTCAAATTTCATTTGAGACAGCCACTGTATCTCTTGCCCGAAAAAAGATTTTCTTGACTATTGCGGAAAGATATATTATAATAATATAGTAGAAACAAAGTGGATAAGAATACGCATCTTGGATCGGCGATGCTTTTTTCGCCGAAATTATACGAAGAAAAACGAAAAAGAGGACAAAAACAATGAGAAATCAAAGAATACGCCGCGCGATCATTCCCGCCGCGGGACTTGGTACCCGTATGCTCCCTATTTCGAGAGCCGTGCCGAAGGAAATGCTCCCGATCGTGGATATGCCCGCCATCTCGCACCTCGTTAAGGAGGCGGTCGACAGCGGAATCGAGGAGATCCTCATCATTACCAACCGTGAGAAGGGCGCGATCGAGGACTTTTTCGACTATTCGCCCGAATACGACGCACGCCTGACGGCAGGCGGTAAGGATACGATCGTATCGCAGCTGCACGGCATCTGCGATCAGGCGAACGTATACTTCCTGCGCCAGAAGGAGGCAAAGGGGCTGGGGCACGCCATCGGCCGCGCGCGGAGCTTTGTCGGGGACGAGCCGTTCGTCGTTTTATACGGTGACGACATCATCTTCTCCGAGGTGCCCGTTTGCCGTCAGCTGATCGACACCTATGAAAAATACGGCCGCCCCGTGGTCGGTGTCAAGCCCGTACCGATGGAGCAGGTCCGCAAATATTGTTCCCTGAAGGTCGAGCATATTGAGAACAACGCATATTTCTGCGACGATATGATCGAGAAGCCCGCGCCCGGGAAGGAGTTTTCCAACCTTTCGATCCTTGGCCGCGTGCTTCTCGAGCCCTCGATCTTCGATCTGATCGACAACCTTGCCCCCGGTGCGGGCGGTGAGATTCAGCTGACCGACGCAATGGCGATGGTTGCCCGTCAGAGCGGTGTAACCGCGCTGGAGTTTGAGGGCACGCGCTACGATCTCGGCTCGAAGCTCGGATTTCTGATGGCAAACGTCGTGAAGGGGATCGACCATCCCGAGGTCGGCGCGGATTTCCGTGCGTACCTCAAGGAGTTCGTTAAGGAGCTCTGATGGCAAGTCTGACCGATACCGCACCCGTACTGCAGAAAACCGAGGATGGGGAAAAGCTCCATCGCGTGCTGTTCGTTTGTACGGGCAACACTTGTCGCTCGCCGATGGCAGCGGCGGTATATAACCACAAAAACCGCGGAGCTCACCGCCGCGCATACAGCGCGGGGCTTGCCGCATTCGCGGGTGAGCCGATCTCGCAAAACGCGATCCTGGCACTTGAGGCGGCGGGGATCCCGTCAACGCCCGACAACGATTACAAGGCGCACGTGGCGACACCCGTAACGCTGACGATGCTGGGTGAGATGGACGAGATCGTCGCGATCAGTCCCTCGCACGCGATGGCGCTTCTTACTGCCGCGCCGCAGTATGCCGCGCGCATCCGCACGCTTGGGGATATTGCCGACCCTTATGGTGGCGATCTTGCCACCTATTCTGCTGCTCTTGCCGATATTCTGTCGGCATTGGAGGGCGAAAATGCAAACTGAAGTTTACGTTGCGACAAAAAAGGATGCAGAGATCCTCGCAGAAATCGAGGCGTCGGTCTTTTCCGACGCGTGGAGTCCTGCCGCGATGGACAGTCATCTTGACGGCGTTTGCTCGGTCGCGCTCCTGCTGACCGCCGACGGCGTTCCCGTGGGGTCGCTGACGGGGTCGCTCCTTGCCCCCGAGGGGGAGATTTACCGCGTTGCCGTTTTACCCGCATACCGCCGCCGCGGCCTTGCGCGCGCTCTGCTCTCTGCATTTTTAAAAACCGCACGCGCGGCAAATGTCGAGGAGCTTTTCATTGAGGTGCGCGCCTCTAATTCTGCCGCGCAGGGGCTTTATCGCTCCTTCGGCTTTGCCGAATACGGCGTGCGGCGCAACTACTACAAGGCTCCGAACGAGGATGCCGTTTTGATGAAGCTGACACTCGGGGAGGATTGAGTATGCGACTACTTGCCATCGAAAGCTCCTGCGACGAGACCGCCGCCGCCGTCGTTCTGGCTGAGGGCTCAGAGATTCGGATTTTATCGAATATTGTTGCCTCGCAGGTCGACGTGCACCGTCTTTACGGCGGCGTCGTGCCTGAGATCGCAAGCCGCGCGCACGTAGAGGCGCTCTCGCGCATTACCTACGCCGCGCTTGAGCAGGCGGGCGTGTCGCTTGGTTTGCTTGACGGCCTTGCCGTGACCGACCATCCCGGGCTGATTGGAGCACTTTTATGCGGCGTGAATTTTGCAAAATCGCTCGCGGTGAACGCGCATCTTCCAATCATACCCGTTGACCATATCAAGGGGCATATTGCCGCCGCGTATCTTGCGCGTGACGGATATACGCCGCCGAAGCCGCCCTTTATCGCGCTTGTCGTTTCGGGCGGACATACCTCGATCTATCACGTGACGAGTTATACCGAGCATACGCTCATCGGCTCGACGCGTGACGATGCGATGGGGGAGGCGTTTGATAAGATCGGCAGACTGATCGGCATCCCCTACCCTGCGGGGGCGGGCTTCGACGCGCTTGCGCGGGAGGGATTTACAGAGACGGTCGGCGACACCGAAAATTATTTTGCAGCGTACGCCAAGAGTGCGGCGCGGCGTGACCCACAGCTGAAGCTGCCCTCGCCCGCCCTCACGGACGGCTCCTACGATTTTTCCTTCTCGGGACTCAAGACCGCGGCAATCAATCTGCTCCACCGCTTTGAGCAGCAGGCGATACCCCTACCGCTTGCCGCGTTTGCCGCGCGCTATACCTTTGAGGCGGTCGAGGCGGTCGCAACACATCTGTCGGCCGTGCTTACCGCCTATCCCGACTGCGACCTCGTGCTGTGCGGCGGTGTTGCCGCCAACTCACACCTGCGCCACCGCCTTTCGGTGCTGACCGAAAAACTCCATCGCGGCTTCTTCGTACCCCCGCCGTCGCTTTGCGGTGACAACGCCGCAATGATCGCCGCCGCGGGTTATTTTGCTGCCCTGAAGGGTGCATTCGGCGACAGCAGTCTCAATGCGTGTGCCGCTGATTTTTAATCCACACCCTTTTCCACAGAACGGAAAAAGATGTGGAAAACTCGTGTTGAAACGGTGGAAAACCGTGTGGGACAGTGTTCGTAGCTGTGGAAAAGTCTGATTTATCGCGATATATAAGAGGATTACTGTTTTGAAAAAAGACCTGAAAAACCAACAATTTTCGACAAGCGAAAAGCCGTCGGCGGAGCTTGCCGTGCCTGCCGCCGTCATTCGCCGCTTGCCGCATTATCACCGCTATCTCGGTGAGCTTCTTGCACAGGGGACGAGCCGCATCAGCTCGCTGGCGCTTGCCGGTATGATGGGCGTGACCGCATCGCAGATCCGTCAGGATCTGAACTGCTTCGGCTCCTTCGGTCAGCAGGGCTACGGCTATAACGTTGGGTATCTTTACACGCAGATCAGCGAGCTGCTGGGCGTGAACGAGGGCTATCAGGCGATCATCGTGGGCGCGGGCAATCTCGGACGCGCGCTCGTTTCTAGCCATATGTTTGAGCGTCGCGGCGTGACCCGTCTTGCGATGTTTGACGTGGCGGAGGAGCTGGTCGGGCAGTCCTTCTCGGGCGTGCCCGTTTACCATATTGATAGCCTTGAGGAATTTTGCGCGAGCAACCGCGTGGAGATCGGCGTTCTGACGACGCCGAAGGATGCCGCGGAGGAAATCGCGCACCGACTTGCCTCAGCGGGTGTGCCCGGCATCTGGAATTTCTCGAATATGGCACTCAAGAGCGACGATCCCGACGTTATCATTGAAAATATGCATATGGGTGATTCTCTGCTCGCGCTGTGCTACGCCCTTTCCTCGAAAAGCAATGAAAAACGCAAGCTTTAAGTTTAAAAAAGGGGTCTCGCTCGCCGAGCTTCCCGCATTCGCGGAGGCAGAGGCGCCCGAGCTGCGCTTGCTTTGCGCCGCCCTCCTTTCGGATACCGCCCGCACGGCGGCGGAGCTTTCCGCGGCAGCGGGTCTTTCGACTGACGAGGCGGCATCGGCGATCGCCTATTGGCGCGGGGCGGGTGTCCTTGTGAGCGAAAAGGGTGCGACGCCTCAGCGTGATACCGATCTGCCGAAGCAAAAGGCACCCGAGCCGATCGACCCCTATCGCAGCTCGGAATATCTCGCACAGCGGATTGAGGACGGCAATCTGCGCGCCCTTTTATCCGAGTGCGCGCGCATTTACGGACAGATGCCAAGCAAGGTCGAGATCGAGACGGTGCTGTATCTGCTCGATGCCTGCGGGCTGGAGGCGGATTTTATCCTGACCCTCTTTTCCTACTGCTACGCAATGGGGAAAAAGTCCTACCGCTATGCCGAGCGGGTCGCAAAGACACTGACCGAAAACGGCATCCATACCGTGTCGGCGCTCGATGCTTACATACAAAGACAGTATCTCTTTCACTCGGCAGAGGGGAAGATTCGCCGTCTGTTCGGTCTGGGTGAGCGCACGCTGACCGAGAAGGAGAGCGAGCGCGTGACCGCGTGGGTTGCCGACTTCGGATACGGTGAGGATGTCATCGGGCTTGCCTACGATATCACCGTCAACAATTCGGGGAAGGCATCGATCCATTACGCGCATAAGATCCTTGCCGATTGGCATGCCGCAGGTGTCCGCTCTCTTTCCGAGGCGGAGGCGCACCTTGAGCGCGAGCGTGCCGAGAAGGCGCAGAAATATAAAAAGCCCGTGTCGGCGAAGCAAAACGGTGTGCCGCGGATGGGTAACTTTGACACCGACGACTTTTTCAACCGCGCCGTACAGCGCAGCTATGAAAAGTTCAAGAAAAAGGAAGAGGAGCAAAAGGGATGAGCTTTAACAGTGAAAACTACCGCCGCGTGCGGGATGCGTTCGACACCAAGCGCAAGCGCGCGCTTGACCTTGCCGCCGCGCATACCGAGCAGCTGCATCTAAAGTGTCCTGAGGCGGCAGAGATCGACCGCGCCCTCTCCCGTACGGGACTTTCGCTCTTCCGTATCGCCTGTGAGGGCGGCGAGAACGTCAGCGAGCGTCTGCAGGCGGCAGAGGCAGAAAATCTTGAGCTGCAGGCGATGCGTGCCGAGCTTCTCAAAAAGCTGGGGCTGCCCGCGGATTATACCGAGCCCGCCTACGAATGCAAGCTCTGTAAGGATACGGGCGTGATCGAGACCCGACTTTGCGACTGTATGCGCCGCGCACTCGTGCTGGAGGGCTTCCGTACCTCGGGGCTTGGCAGCCTGATCGAGCGGCAGTCCTTTGAGAATTTCTCGCTCGATTACTATATGGATAATACCGCCGATTACGAAAGAATGCGCGCCACCTACGGCAGGGCGCGCGATTTTGCCGAGAATTTCCCGAACGGAACGGGCAACCTTCTGCTCGTCGGCACGACGGGGCTTGGAAAAACGCACCTGTCCACCGCCATTGCGCGCCGCGTGATCGAGCGCGGCTTCGACGTGCTTTACGAAAGCGCACCGAATATCCTCTCGGATTTTGAGTACGATCGCTTCAAAAGCGGCAGAAATGAGACCGAATCGCTCTCGGATAAGTATTTCGATTGCGAGCTTCTCATCATTGACGACCTCGGTACCGAGCTTGTCAATCAGTTCTCGGTCTCGGTGCTTTATAATCTGCTCAATACACGCATCAACCACCGCCGCGCGACCGTCATCAGCACGAATCTCACCGCGCAAGCCCTGCGCGAGATCTACGATGACCGCATCACCAGCCGCCTGTTCGGTGAGTTTGAGCCGCTCCCCTTCGTCGGTAAGGATAACCGCACCCGCTTCTAAGGTTTGCGCCGACGTTTGCGCCTTTTTGAAAAAAGGCGCCCGAAAAACTTCAAAATGGGATAAATTATGAAAGCCGAAGCATTGGCGTGATACTCCGTTAAGAGTATCACGCCAATGCTTCGGCTTTTTCTTATAAATAGGCTTTGATTTTAGCAATGCAACCCTTGCAAAGCGGCAGATCCTGCTTTTGCGTCTCAATCAATCGATTGCACAGGCGGCAGGTGTGTCGTAACGGAATGAGTGCGATTTCCGCACCCGCCAAAGAGACCGAAAGCAGGTCGCCCGCTTTTAATCCCAAGGTTTTCCTATCTCTATTGGAATCACAACCCTCCCAAGCTTGTCACGCTTTTTTTGATTTTCCTTCATAGAATCCCCCTCGTTGTTTGATTGGTATAATCGTTGTGCGATTCGTATATCACGCTCTGCTTGTCGATTTTTGTTGGAATAAGGCGGGAAAACAAAAAATCTGCAAAATTGCAGATTTTTATTGGTTTTTGAGCATTGCCTCGACAACGGCAAAAATCCTTGCCTGTTCCTCGGGCGACAGCTTTTCAATCTGCTCGGACAAACGTGAGGCTCTGACACGGTAGCCGTTGTCAATCACGTCGCAAAACAGATCGTCTGCGGTACAGTCAAGCAGATTAATAATCTGCACCAGCATTTCATTTTTGATATTATAGACCCCTCTTTCAAGTGCCGAGAGATAATTTGTCGAAATACCGAGCATTTCCGCAAACGCCTGTTGTGTGAAATGCTTCTTCTTACGAAACTCCTGCACCCGTTTTCCAATCGCTTTTTCGATCATACCACCCCCCCTTGCTTGTTCATCATTAGTATAATCGTATTTCAATTACATTTGAACAACGGAATGCTGTTTGTATAATCGTAATACGATTGATTTTCAAGAATTTCCTTGCAAGGCTTTTGGGGGAGTGTGAGGGGCGATGGGGGCTGCGCAGATTTGGCGGAAAATTCGCCGTTGTTCGGGGCGTGAGGCGTACTCGGTACGTCGAGTCCCGAAAACGGCGAAAGAAAATGGCATTGACCTCTTTGGGAGAAATTCGTTAGAATTTCAACCTTGATTTTCTCAAACGGTTACAAGGTTTCATAGAATTTCCCTTCTCTCTTTTCGCCATTTTTGGTTTTACCCAAAGATGCCCGCCCTCACAAAAACAGCGGGCGGCGTTGTCGCCCCTCCCGCGCGGCAGCGAGACAGTCCGAGAGGCAGGTAAAGTCGGCGACGAGCGAGTGCGGCTTTTTGAGGGGGTCATCCTGCCGCATCGGGACGAAGTAGACCTCCTTACGCAAAAGAAGGGTTGCGACGTTTGAAAGATTTGCCGACATAGAATCGTTGGAGGCGGGGGCGAGCAGAAGCGGGCGGTCGCACCGCAGATGCGCCTTTGCCGCCATGGTGACCGAGGAATCGGTGATCCCGCGCGCGATCTTAGCGAGGGTATTGCCCGTGCAGGGCGAGATGACGAGTGCCTCAAGCGGCATCGCGGGGCCGAGCGGCTCGGCGGCGACGACCGTGTGGATGACGGGTCTTCCGCAAAGCTCCTCAACGGTGCGGACAAATTCCGCGGCGCGCCAGAAGCGCGTATCGGTGCTGAAGACGGTTTCGCTGACGATGGGCTGGACCTCCTCTCCGTCTGCGGTCAGGCGGCGTAGGGCGGCAAGCGAGTGGGAAAGCGTGCAAAAAGAGCCGCAAAATGCGTATCCAATCATAAAAAACCTCGAGCGCTGAGGAAGGACTTGACGGATGTGTAGATAATCCGCCCCGCCTCCCTTGGCGCGTACTTTCCGGGGATCCCCGGGAGCGCGTGGATCGGAATCACTCCGTGATCGGTCTCGGGGCAGATACCACCCGGTGGACTTGCAAGCTCGTAGTAGCGGGAGTATTTGGGCAACCGCTTAAAAAAATCGGCGGTGTGGATCGGCGCGGGGACGCTGTTACAAACGAACAGCGGCAGCTCGCACGGCGGTAGCTCGTTGATGGCAAGCGAGCAAAAGCCGTCCTGCTCCGCACGCTCGCGCACCTCTCGCCGCCGCGCGGCGACGTAGACGCGATATCCGTGATCGCGTGCGGCGCGTGCCAACGCCGCGCCGACGTAGCCGTAGCCGACACAAAGGACGGCAACCTCCTCCCCGAGCGTCCCCCACGCATCGAGCGTGCCGAGGGCGGTCAGGCGGGCATTTTCCGCAACGAGGGTCGGATCGGCGGCATAATTATAATAAGGAAGCGACGCGTCGAAGGGCGATGCGCCGCCGCCTGCGAGCAGAACGCAGTCAAGCGCGGACAGCTCCCTGAGGGGGATCCCTCTTCCCTTTGCGGTCGTGACCGTTACACCGTCACGCGTCAGGGGCATTGGGAGCAGGATCAGCTCCGCACCGTCCGCGGTGTCGGCAGTGGGCAGTGGCGAGGGGATGGCAGGGCAAAGGAGGGATACCGCGTGTCCCTCTGCCGCAAAGCATTCAGCGGCGTACACGATGCGTGCATCACCGCCAACCGTTACAATTCTCATACGATCTCCAAGTAAGGGCAGTTCGCTTTCAGTATATGCCGTGTTTTTCCTCTTGTGATGTAAAGAATGCTTTGCAAAGAAGATTTTTTAGCTTCTATTTTTCCATTTTTGGATGTTTTTTGAAAAAATTTTTCCAAAAATGCTTGACAAATGGCAGGAATCTATGGTATGCTATCCTCACAAAATAAAAAGGAGCGTAGATCATGACGTTTTCCGAACGAGTCAAACAAGTGAAGAATGAAAAGAGCCTGACCTCCGCGGAGCTGAGCGAGCGCTCCGGCATTCCGCTTGGCACGCTGACGAAGCTGCTTTCGGGCGCGATCACCGAGCCGAAGCTTTCGACCGCGCTTGCCATTGCGCACGCGCTCGAATGTCCGCTTGGCTTTCTTGCCTGCTGTGAGGACAGCTTTATTGCAGAGACGCTGACCGAGACCGAAAGCGAGCTGCTTGCAAGCTTCCGCATCTGCGACGACGCAACGCGTGAGATGGTGCAATTGATCCTGGCGAAGGGCGCTGAGGCGGGAAGAAGCATTCCCTTTACCGAGCTGCAGGTGCTTTCGGCAGAGGAACAAAGAGCGAAGGAGGAAGCACCCACGGCGACCGTCCTTGAAAAGCCCGTCAAGCGGTGCAGCAGCGGTATGCGCACCCTGCCGATCTTTCTGTTGCCCGTATCCGCGGGACTCGGCACGGTCCTTGAGGGGAGCGGCGAGCACGAGTATATTCAAGTGCCCAGCACCCGCAACACCGATCTTGCGGATTATGCCCTGCGCGTATCGGGGCACAGCATGGAGCCGAGCTTCAACGACGGCGACGTGCTTCTGATCCACAGCCAGCAGAGCGTGAACTTTGGCGATCTCGGCGTATTCGTCGGGGACGGCGAGGGTTACTTCAAGCGTTTTATGGGAGACCGACTCCATTCGCTGAATCCCGAATACCCCGACATTCCGCTTTGCCGTTTTCAGGACTTCCTTTGCTGCGGCAAGGTCGTGGGGCATATGAAGCGCCGCCGTTCATAAGGCTTTTTAAAAAATAGGGCTTTTGTAAACTTTCATTTACAAAAGCCTCTTTTTCCCTTATTGCTTCGCGGTTTTGTCGCTTTGTTTTCCATTTTTGGTCGATTCGTTGCCGTCGCTATCGGACATACAGTCGCACATATCCTCACAGAGGTCCTCGCACGCCTCGATGCAGTCGCAACCGACCTTTTCCATTTTTTTCGTGAGCTTCTTACCCTTCTTTTTGAGAAAAGCAAGCGTTCCGAGAAAGCCGATCACGGCAAACACCGCCGTCATCCCGCGCCACAGACATTCCCACGCTGTGGGCTGTGCTTTTTTGCAAAACATTTTCGTTCCCCCTTCACTCTTTACACCGCACGCGGTGCTTCGTTTTTATTGTTTGCCGTGGCGGCGTGCTTATGTAAAGAAATTTTTGTGACTTTTCCGTCGGGGCTTGCACTACCGACGTTTTTATGGTACAATAGGAGTGTAAGAAAAATGCAAATACCGTTAGGTCCCGATCGGAGGTGTCCCTTATGAATCCTGACGTTCAAAGTAAATATACGGCGGCGCTTGACGCCGAAAAAAACAAGCAATGGGTGGAGGCGTTTGATCTTTTGACCGCCGCTGCCGCCGCGGGGCACGCCGCCGCCGCACTGCGCCTTGGCGAGATCTATGAGAGCGGAAACCGCGCTTGCCGCCGAAGCATGCCTGAGGCGATCAAATGCTACAAGCAATCGGCGCGCACCTGCTATGCGCCTGCCGCCTACCGTTTGTTCCGTGTATACGAGCATGACAGAGAGTGCGGCGATCCCGCGCTTGCCTTCTTCTGGCTTCGCGTTGCCGCACTGTTTGGCGATGCAGAGGCACAGCATCAGCTGGGCGAGATGTATATGACGACGGGGCGAGTCAAATCCTCGCCGAAGCACGTGCTTTATTGGTTGACCGAAAGCGCGAAAAACGGATGCGAAGCGGCGGCACTGCGCCTGACGCATCTGTATAGCGACGGACAGGTCGTGATGAAAAACGAGCAGTTTGCCCGCTTCTATCTTGATAAGGTGCCGAGTCTGCGCCTGACCGACAAGCTGATTTTGCGCCGTCTTTCCGACGTTACGGCAAAGGAGCCGCCGCTGATCAGCGTACCGTCGCTCCCCGCCGAGTATTACGAGCTGGGGCAGCTTGCGCTGAAGCAAAAGGAAAACACGCTTGCCGCCGCCATTTTCCTACGCGCGGCAGAGATCGGCTACGCACCCGCGCAGAACTTTTACGCATCCTGCTGTGAGCGCGGGATCGGTATGCCCTCAAGCGAGACCGACGCGGTGATCTGGTACACCAAGGCGGCAAAGGGCGGCTATCCGCCCGCAATCTTAAACCTTGCCAACTGCTACCGACAGGGAATGGGAATCGAAAAGGATCCCGCGCGCGCGCTTGCGCTTTACCAGAGGGCGGCGGAGCTTGGCGATTCTACGGCGCAGTATTTGCTTGCAAACCTTTATATGGAGGGGGAGATTGCGCCCTCAAATCTTCCGCTTGCGATCAGCTGGTACAAGAAATCGGCCCTTGCGGGTCACGCGAAGGCGGCAAACCGCCTGCACGAGATTTCGGCAAAGCTGACTGAGACCTTCAACCGCGCCGTGGAGCGTTACGAGGCGAAGGACTACACGAGTGCCGTGCGTCTTTATACGGTTGCCGCAGAGCTTGGGCACGCGGGTGCCGCCTGCAACCTCGGCTACTGCTATCAGACAGGCATCGGCTGTGATAAGGACTATCGCCGCGCGGTCGCCTACTACCGTATGGGTGCTGAAAACGGAAGCTCTGCCGCGATGATGAACCTTGGTATTTGCTATCTGAAGGGGCAGGGTGTTCCCTACGATTATAAGAAGGCGAAGGAGTGTCTGCTTTACGCGAAGGAGCACGGACACACTGCCGCTGACGCGATGCTTGTCGATATGGCGGCACGCAAGAAAAGAAAGGAAGCGCAACGCATCTACTCACAATCGACCGCCGTTTATCACCGCGGCGAGGTGGAGGAGGCGATCCGTATGCGCGTCACGGCGGCACAGATGGGCTCGGCGCGTGCGCAGTATATTCTCGGCTGTCACTTCGAGTTTGGCGAGGGACTTCCCGAGGACAGAGCCAAGGCTAACCGCTGGTATACGAAGGCGGCGGAATCGGGCTACACGGGACTTCGTTCACATTTCAAGAGCGGCTTTTTGCGCGAGCGCAAGCTGTTGCAATTGAAGACGGAAAACAGAATTTGATCTTATCCTAATAACGAAAAGGGCTTTCTCCTTGCAAGGAGAAAGCCCTTTTTGTTTTTCAGATTAGAAGCGTTTGCGTTCCATCCTTCGCGACGTAGCGCGGAAGTTGTAATAAACGCGCCGGTTTCGGTCAGCATATGAAGGGTGGTCCGCATTGCTTCCCCTACGGTCAGGACTTGGAGTCTTCCTCTTCCTTTACGGTCTTTTCAGCGGAATCGTAAACGATCCGAATGAGCTTTTCATAAAGAAGCGTGTCGCGCGCGCTCTTTGCAAATTCGCCCTCGCCGTAGTTCTTATCGTAGTATTCCTCCAGCTCCTCGATGGTGTTGAACCAGAGCTGGCTGTAGCCGTAGTAGTAGTTCATCTGGATATACTCAAGCTCCTGCTTGAGCATCTCCTGATAGCCCTCCTCGAATTCCTCATCGGAGAGCTCGATCTTCTCCGCCTTATGGATCGCGTAGCGGACAAGCTCCTCCTTCACCCAGCCCTCGCACATCTTCTTGACGTAGTCCTGAACCTCGGCGAAGGTCTTGAGCTTGGTGCCATACTGTGTGTTTATCATCTCGACGGTGAAGGTCTCGAAGGTATACCCCTCGTGCACCGCGCCGACGTAGTCGTAATATTCACGCAGGGATGCGAAGAAGTTCTGGAAGTGGTAGTTGAACGCCTCCTCGGGGTACTTTTTAACCGTTACCTTATCAAGGACGGCGTTCCAGATGGTCTGGTAGTTTTGGTCAATCGTCGCCTGCTCGTTTTCCTCGAAGAGGTATTCCCCGATCGATTCAAGGAACTCTGCCTTCAGCACCGCAAAGCCGTTTTCCATATCCTTGTACTTGGCGTAATAGGTTTCGTAGTCCGCTTCAGTGTAGCCCTCGGGAACGAATTCGCACTTACCCTCATTGAGAATGAAGTCGATGGTCTCCTCTGCCAGCTCGTAGTCGACGAAGGACTCGATGGTGACATAGACCGTGATCTCGTGACCGTTGAGGTAGTAGTAGGTGCCGTATGCCTCGTCCTCCTCGGGCACGAAGTCGTCGGGCAGGGTCACGGTGATCGGGTGAACGTTCTGCGTGAGAATGTCGGTAACGGTCGCCTCGACGTTCAAGGTGACCTTTGCCTTTTTCTCGTCAACGCCGTCTGCCTTCTCAACAACGACGATCTCCTTGTCAGCGATCTCAAAGCTGACGGTGTCGGTGCGCTTTTTGCCGAGAAATTTCTGATAATAGGTTGCAATATCGCCCGTGTCAATGCCAAGATCGACAGCCTCACCCGTGCCTTCCTTATAAATATGCTCCTCGTCGGTGCCGTCGCCGTCCTTATCGTAGAGATATTTGACGGTGTAATCGACAAGCACAAGATTGTCCTTGACCGACAGGGTATCCGCGCCCTCAACCGAGGTGGCGGGGATGAGTCCGACGAGCGATTCCTCGATCGTCTCGTCCCAGAAGCCCTTCGCGCCGAGCACGAGAGCGTAGCCGTTGGAGGAGAGGATCTTGACCTCGGTCGTGTTGTCGTATGCCTTCGTGTAGTAGCTGATCACCAGCTCGTCGGTGTTGCCGACGGGCTTCAGGTATTCCTTCTTTTCCTCGTTTACGGCATCCTTGTAGAGATAACGGAGGTGGTCCTCGTAATACTCGGCGATCTCCTCCTCGGTGATCTCGGTCTTATAGCCAATCAGCGCGAGGACGAGCCCCTTGTACTGATCTGCGGTGATCGTGATATAGGGGGAAAGATCGGTGCCGAGGTAGTCGAACGCCTTTTCTATGTACTGGTAGCTCGGCGTTGTGGAGGCGGCGGGGGTGTTTTCATCATCGCCGCAGCCTGCGAATGCAAAAAGCGACGAGAAAAGCATAAGCGCCGCCAAAAGCAGGGCAATCGTTTTTTTCATATCTGATCTCCTTGTATGCGGTAGGAATCCGCCGCGGCAGTTGCCAGACGGTCACACCGTTCATTGTAATCGTGCCCATTGTGCCCGCGCACCCATTCAAAGGTCACGGTGTGGGTTTCTAGAAGCGAGAAGAGCGTCTCCCAAAGATCGGGATTCTTTGCCTCCTCCTTCGCACTTCGGCGCCATCCCCGCGCGCGCCACGCCGCCGCCCAGCCGAGATTGATCGCATCTACTAAATATTTGGAATCCGAGTACAGCGTGACCTCACACGGCTCCTTCAGGGCGGAGAGCCCTGCGATCGCCGCCGTCAGCTCCATGCGGTTGTTGGTGGTCTGTTCTTCCCCGCCCGAAAGCTCACGCTCGAATTTGCCGTACACCAGAATTGCGCCCCAGCCGCCGGGGCCGGGGTTACCGCGGCATGCGCCGTCGGTGTAGATCTCAATTTTCTTCATACGCCTTTTGCTCAAAAAGCGAGGGAGTGCTCCCCCGCTTTTTATATTTTATTTGCTCGTTGCTTCCTTGAAGGTCAGCGTTTCGTTCTTTAGCTTGGTGTCGTAGAACTTGCCAAGAGAGCGCGAGTAAAGAAGCTGCTCGTAGCACTGCTCCTCCAGCTGCTTTGCCGTTTCGTAGAAGTTGTCTGCGTAGTCGGACAGTCCAAGCTCCTCAAACTGTTGTGCGCTGGTGTAGTAGCTGTTGACGCCGCTGTCCTTGCAGAGCTTCTTGAATTCCTCGTCCGTCGCGCGGTCAATCGATACGCCCGCGAGGTCTGCCAAGCCGTAGAGGATCATCAGATCCTTACAAACGCCCTGCGCCTCGGTCTTGAGGTATTCCTTTGCCGCCTTCATATCGGGAATCTGTGCTGCGGTCTTGTTGCCGAGCATAACGCGCAGGAATGCAACGAACTCGGGATACTGTGCCTGCAGCTGCTCTGCCGTGTAGGTCACGTTCTTACCTGCCGAGGTGGTGACCGTGTAGCCTGCGTTGTAGTAATAGTACTTCGCGTTGTTGATCATCTCGTCAACGTAGCCGTTGATGTAGGACTTCGGATATTTCTTTACCTCGATCTTGGCGCCGAGTGCCTTCCAGAGCGCGTCGTTTGCGTTGCTCTTCTTTGCCTCCTCGAACTTTTCCTCGTAGGGAACGGTCACGGAGTCGCGGTAAGCCTTCACAGCCTCCTCACCCGTTTTGTCGGTCTTGAACTTCAGGATGTTCTTAACCGTATCCTCGTTCAGCTCGGGAATCGTGTAGTCCTGTACCTGTGCGATGATGCAGTAATAGGTCACCTTCTCGGTTGCGGTCGAGGTGGTGCTCTTCTTTTCATCGACGGTGTAGCTCACCGTCTTCTCCTCGGTGACGTATTCGACCTTATAGGTGAAGGTGATAACGACGGTCTCCTCGCTATCCTTCTTCGGCTTGATCGTGAGGTCTTCCGTATACTCGGTGCCCTCCATGATCACGCGCTCAGAGGTCTCTGCCATCGCGCCGCGTAGGAAGGTCTCGAGGTCGTCGTCCATATCGGTGTAGTCCTCTTTGCTCGCGAGGTTCAGGCGCGAGGTCGCGGTTGCGGCATACTGCTTCGGATTCTCACCGTCCATAACGTCCTTATAGACGGCGGAGTAGGTGACGTAGATCGTGTGCGCGGAGGTGATGCGGACGGGTTCTGCGCTATTTGCGGACACGTCGACAAAGAGCGTGTCGCCCGGCTTTACGGGATTCTTAATCAGCTCAGACTCAAGATTTGCACTAAACTTGTTCTCGCCGAGGATAAAGCTCGCGGGCTTCTTCGTTGAGGTCTCGGTGGACGAGGAGGAAGACGAGGACGAGGATTCGCCCGCCTTTGCGTCATCCTTCTTCTCTTCCTCGATCTGAGGAAGCACGAACTTGCCGTTTGCGCGGTCATAGTAGAAGTTGTTATCCTTCGATCCGCTTGCCTTGACGGCGATGTAGTACATATGCGCACCGTCGCCCTCCTCAAGCGTTGCGTCTGCCGTCCAGCCGTCTGTGTCTGCCAGCTCGTCACGGATAAACTTATTCTTCAGAAGGGTTGCCGCGATTTCAGCATCGACGGCATCGGTGACGATCTTTTTGTAGTCGGGCAGGGTCGCCTCTACCTTGATGCCGTTTACCGTATCAACGGTAAAGTCCTTCAGGTACTTTTGCATATCCTTCTTTTCAAAGTTAAACGTGCCGCAGGATGCAAGCACTGCGGTCAATAGAAGCACGAGTGCGAGCAAGGAGATGAGTTTTCTTTTCATGGTTTTCGTTCCTTTTTTGTTTTGCTGTTTGTTTTTGGATTTACGTTACATATTATTATAACACATTCTAGGAAAAAAGCAAATCTTTTTTTATTTTTTATGAAAAATCAATAACGAACACCCGTGTCAATTGTTTCTCCGTTCATCAAACGAATTAAATTGTAAACTATGGTTTTCAAATCTGAGGTGTAAAGATAGAATTGCGCGTCCCCGTCGAGCGACAAAAGCACGCGTCCTGAGGAGTAGGGGTAGAAGCGATAGACGTGCGACTCACCGTTCATCAGGTGGAGCGTATAGGTCAGCATACAGTTTTCCTCGGTCATGATCGAATCGAGGTCGAGGGTGAGGTCTGCCGTTCCCTTCAGCTTCGTGTAAACGAAGAGGGCGTTGAGCATATTGAACTGGCTTGCGTTCACGCGCTCGCCCGACAGCGTTTCGGTGACGTAGAGGACGGGGTTGCCCGTGCTTGCCTCATTGTTCTCACGCGTGATACGGAAGTTAAATTCACCCTTGAAATCGTCGAAGTTGACCTTATAGTCCGCGCCCTTGACGTTGTAATAATGCACGCCCTGCAAATAGTCGGAGACCCAGCGGTCAAGCTCCCAATCCTCAAGGAATTTGAGGGTGGCGGCATCCACCTTCGCAATGATGCTGTAAACGCTGCTTCCGACGTAGTAGAAGGATTTGCCGTTTTCGGTATGCTTTTCGCTGATATACAGACGATTTTCAGCATAATCCGATACGTAGGGGTTGCCGTCGTCGCCCTCGCGGAAGGCGGTGGGCATACCGAACAGGAGCGTCATATGGTCGAGTCGGCATTCTTTTCCGTCATGGGTGTGGTCGGGGATGACCATACCGTTGAGTCCGATGCTCACGATCTCGCTACCAACCAGCGGTGCGAAGTTGTCAAGCACGTTCTGAAAATCGGGGGTGCTGACGACGTAGCTGCAAAGATTTGATGGGGCGGTGAATACGTAGGATGCGTCGGCGTGGAAGATATCCTCCTCCTTCTCACCGATCACGTTGATCAGAAGGCGGGGATTATAGCAGTATTCCACGGTCAGCTCGATCTTTACGGCACTGCCCGCGAAAAGTGAGGGATAGCCCTCGTTTTTCGGAATATCGACGTCCTTTTGCGAGATCGTTTCTCCGATCTCTGCGTTGAGGATATACGGACGCAGAAGGCGGGCGAATTTATCGCTCTGCCCGTTTGCATCAAGACTCATATCGATCTGCGTCACACCGTGGTACAGCTCGCTGACACCGCGGATGATTCGATAGCTGACGAAGGCGACGTCGGTCTCCTTTACGCGGTAGCCCGCCGTATCGTGCAGCTCGTTTTTCGTGCCCTGTCCGCCGAGGATGGCGAAGTGGCCGATGTGGTACTGTGCGCTCTGCGAGCCGCTCGGCGTCGGGGTGGTCAGCGTCGGGGAGACAAGATAGGTCTCGGGCGCCGAGAGTGCGTACTGTAAGGACGCCGCGTCGTTGATATAGACCGCGTTGCGTCCTTCAAGTCCGACGTAGTAGGTCTGTCCGTTGACGGTCGGCTTGCCGACGTAGACGCGCAGGGTCTTGCTCGCGCCGTCCTTGTCGGTCTCCCACAGCTCCAGCTCAAACCACGCCTCGCAGGTCTCGGCGGTGAGTCCGTAGCTTGCCATAACCTCGTCAGTGACGGTGCCCTCAATCAGTCGCTCCCGCACGTAAAGACAGGCGACCGACGTAATCGCGTAGGAAAGTCCGTACTCGTCAAAGACGGGGGCGGGATTCTCGTCGCCGTCATACAGCTCGCCGTCAATCGCAATATGGAAGTCCGAGGAGTTTTTGCCCGTGCTGACGAGCTGGTACTCGCCGCTTTTCACGTGGTAGGTGATTTTTTTGATTTGCTCTCGCTCGAGCTTCTCGTAGAGCAGACGCTTTTTACCCATCGCGCCCTCCCCTTCCTCAGGCTCAAGGAGGACCGAGGGAGTCTCCTGCTCCTCGGCAAAGGGGTTGACGACGACAAGATAGACCGCAAACAGAACGAGGAAGACGGCGGTAAAGATCAGGGATAAACGAATTTGCTTTGTCATAGCTTCCTCCTTCTTATAAATAGCGGCGGCGGATGCGGATCACGATGCACACGACGGGTGCGGCGATCGCCGGCACGAGAACGAGCAGGGTGTAAAGCACGATCTTACCGAGCGTGAGTCCCTCCGTGCTCTCAAAGGCATCGCTTTGCAGACGGTTGCCGCCGTAGGTCTCTTGGTTGTTGAGATTTGCGGCGCCAAGCTCCATCGGGGCGTAAGCGTCGGTACGCGAAATCTCACGCAGAACCGACGCCGTGATGTCGCGGTTGGCGTAGGCGGCGTTTTTCAGGAATTCACTCGAAATCATCTCGGAGCCGCCCGCGGTAAAGACGTAGGAAAAATGGTCGTTCCCAATGCTGTCGGTATAGATCTGCGTTGAGATCGCCGCCAGCACGAAGGGACCTCCCTGTGCAACGGTCTCGCTTCCCTTGACGACCTGTGCCCCCGCGCTTGAAAGGAAGAAGGGAGATACGCCGCGGCAAAGTGAGATGTAGTTATAATGGAATTCGTAGCTCTCCTCCTCACCCCACGTGAGCGAGAGCGGACGGACGTCCTTCAGGATCGTCTTCGGCGGTGCGACGAGGCTTGCAATCGAGCTATAATAGGAGTAACCGACCGCGGACTCATCGTTTGCGTTGCCGTAGGTGGCGATCAGCGTTTTTCCGCCCGCCTCGGGGTCAAGACTTCCTTTGGTGTCGGCAACGGTCCCATCGCCGACCGCAAGTCCCCATTCACCGAGGAATTCATTGAGATTCGGCAGGGTATGCTCGGGGTCAAGGAATACCATCGTCGAGCCGTACTCGCCGCACAGATAGCGGTCAAGTCGCTCGAGCGCGGGCTTTTCGTAAAGACTATGTAAACTATCATTTACAAAATCCGTCTTCGGCTCGATGACGAGAAGGAGGGCACAGTCCTCTGGGACGTCCTCCTTTTCAAGATCGACGGTACCGACGGTCATGCCCGTTTCAAGGAGGAGTCGGTAGAATTCCTCAAGGTATGCGTTGTCGGGGTGGTCGGCATTGTTGGGATCGTAGTACAGCTCTCCGTGCCCGACCGAGAAATAAGCCGAGGGGAGCGAGCTTGCGGCGACGGTCAGAATGGCAGTCGCCATTTTGTATTCGCCCTGGAATGCCCAGACGGTCGTGCCGTCGGATTCGGTCGACCAGAAGGCGTTTTGCCCGTAGATCGCGTAGCGCGCACCGCTACTGAAGATCACGTCGGTGGGAAGGATCTCACTCGCTCCCGTGGTGCGGAAGCGCTCGACCCGCTCGGGCTCTTTTTTGATATTCACGGTCTCGACCGTGATGCGGTCGCTCTTCTTTGCAACCTCAAGCGCCAGGATATAGACGTGGCGCAATCGCTCGTTCGCGTACAGCACGTCGGGGTCACTGCAGAAGGTGACCGTGATATCCCGATCGACCGACGTCATCGTTTGCTCCATCAGGTCGGTCATCGTATAAAGCCCCTCTGCGGAAAGGTCGGTGAAGATATTTTTCTTTTTCGCAAGCTGTGTAAACAGAATGTTTCCGACCAAGAGCAAAAGGATCGAAAGCAGGGATACCGCGGCAAAAAGCAGATAACGCCCGCGCCGTCCGCTGAAGAAGCGTTTGATTTTAAAAAGCTTCATTTAGAAATCTCCTTTTCAGCGGAATTTACGGCGCAATCCGACCGCTACGCCGAAGGCGAGGATCAGAAGCGGCAGGACGACGGCACCGAGGATGAGGAAGGTGCGTGCCTGTCCCATCGTCAAGCCCTCGATAGCGGTGGTCACATAGGGCATTTCGGTGCAGCCGATCGGCATCGAGGATGCGGTTTCATCCATCAGCTCAATGGCGGCGTAGAGGAAATCCGCGTTGGAATAGCGGTTGCTGTAAATGTAGCCGCTATCGGCAAAGCGGACGCCCGAAAACAGAAGGATCTGTCCTTCTCCCTTCGTCGACAAGGTGACGACGGGATATTCACCCTGCTCGCTGACAATTTCGCCGTCGCGCTCACTCTCACCCGTGACGAAGAGCAACGGCTCAACGCTGACCCCCTCAACGTCTCTCTCTGTGATGCGGGCGGCACGCGCCATGACCGAGCCGAAGCTATCGTAGGGTTCGGTACGCGCCTTCATCAGCGCGGCGTGCGCCGAGGTGCCATAGGCCGTGGCGAGGGCGTAGCCGTCGGGTGTGATCGACGTGGAAAAGTCGCGTAGAGTCGCCTTTTCACAAATAACGCCGTATTCGGCGAGAAAATTTTCAAAATTCGGGAGCGAGACCTCCGCGCCGTCGAAGAAGACCGTGAGGTTTCCCCCGCGCGCAAGATAACTTTCCAGTTTTTCAATCTCGGCAATGATGCCCGAGCCCTCCGCCCCCTTTGAAAAGTCGTAGGTGGGATTCGAGATTACAAGCATCGTCGCATCCTCGGGGATGCTTTCAAGCGTCAAATCGATGGTCTTGACCGTGTAACCGCCAAGCCCGAAGAGATTGCCGAGCGCGAGCGTCGAGCTTTCTCCGTGCTGGGTCGTGAAATAGACGGTCGGGCGGTTCGAGTGAACGACGGAGCCGATGAGATAAGCGAACATCTGCTCGCCGACGTAGGCAATCGGCGTGTCGTTGTTGGCGTTTTCATAACGGAAAAAGCCCTTCATATCCTGCGTGACGTAGGTGTCCGTGCCGAGGTTGGATTCCACAATAACGGTCGTTTCCTGGATCGCGTCGATGCCTTCGGGACCGCGATAGTCCGAGACGCTGTCGGGGTCTAGGTAAATGTTGGTGAAATCAACCGAGATAAAGCTGTATTTTTGCTCAAGCTGACGCGCAGTCCGCAGCACCGATTGACAGTAGGCATCGATCTTTAGCGCGTCCTCACCCATACAGAAGAGAATGCGCACGCGCGCGTCCTTCGGCACGTCTGCAAAAACCGCCTCCGTACCCGTGCCGATCGTATGCTCCTGCCGCTTTTCGGTATAAGTATAGACGTTATACTCGTAGGCAAGCGCGTAGATCACCGCATTCGCCATCACGACCATCAAAAGGAAGGAGGCGATCAATGCGGCAAGCGAGAGCCTGCGCCGTGTTTTCGGCTTTAATTTCAGTTTTTTCTTCATTGGGGGCACTCCTTATTCGTAACGGCGGCGGTGGAAGACGGCAACCGTCAAAAAGAGGAAAATCGCCGTAAAGGACAGATAGTAGATGGCGGCGGAATAATCGAAAATGCCCTGCGTGAACGCGGAAAAACGCGAAAATACCGACAGTGAGGCAACGATAAAGCGTGCCCAATACTCACCAAGGAGCGAATTGAGCAGCGAAATACCGAGCTGAAGGATGAGGATGCCGATCGTGCCAACCGCCGCGGTCAGCTGATTTTCGGTCAGCGCGGAAATAAACACGCCGATCGCGATAAACGCCATGCCCGCAAGCAGAAGCGCGAGGTAGTTGCCAAAGAGCATACCGAGCTTGACGCTTCCATAAATTTCCAAAATTGGAAAAAACAGAAGTGTAACGGTGAGCGCACCCGCATAGACGGTGAAGGCGGCGAGGAATTTCGCGAACACCATGCTGAAAAGCGAGACAGGGGCGGTCAACAGGAGCTGCTCGGTCTTCTGCTTTCGCTCCTCGGAAAAGAGCTTCATCGTCAGAAGCGGTAGAAGCACGATCATTCCGTAAAGAAGCACCTGAAAATAGCCCGTGACATCGGTGGTCATTGCGTAGAGTGTGGTCAGGCTGAATACGAGTGCCGCGGTAGCGAGGAAAAACGCGAGGAATATGTATCCGATGGGCGTCGTGAAATAGGCGCGCATCTCTCTTTTATAAATTGCTATCATCTTTTGCCCTTCCTTTTCTTGCTTTCCTTCTCTGCCTTTTCACCCTCGACCAGACGCAAAAAGATCTGCTCAAGGTCGGTGCCGATCGGCTCCAGCGCGAGCATCGGCCAATTCTTACCCGCGCATAGCGTGAAAATGCTGCGGCGGATATCGACCTTGCTCATCGATTCAACGATAAATACGTAGCTTTCGCCGTCGCGCTCGGGGAGTGCTTCGACCTTCGCAACGCCGCTTTGCTCACGCAAGGCGGCGGCAACCTCCTTCTGCGGGCCGCAGATCTTCACACGGAAGCTCTGCGCGTCCTCAAGACGGCGCGCCAGGTCCTCGGTTTTCGCGTTTGCGATAATCCTTCCGCGGTCAATGATGATGATCCGCTCGCAAACCGCCTGTACCTCTGGTAAAATATGGGTGCTGAGAATGACGGTATGCCTCTTTCCGAGGGTACGGAGCAGATTTCGCACCTCTATGATCTGCTTTGGGTCAAGACCGACGGTCGGCTCGTCGAAGATCAGCACGGGCGGATCGCCGATAAGTGCCTGCGCAATGCCGACGCGCTGACGGTAGCCCTTCGAAAGATGCGAGATGAGTCGGTGAGAAACATCCTCAAGCCGCACGACCTTGCAGATCTCCGCAAGGTGTGCTTCCCTATCCAGCGTACAGCCCTTCAGTTCGTATACAAAATTCAGGTATTCCTTTACCGTCATTTCGGGGTAAAGCGGCGGCTGCTCGGGCAGATAGCCGATCTGCCGCTTAACCGCCTTCGGATTCTCAAGGATATGAATGCCGTTTACGCATACCGATCCGGAGGTTGCGGACAAATAGCCCGTCAGAATATTCATCGTCGTGCTCTTCCCTGCGCCGTTGGGGCCGAGGAGACCGACGATCTCTCCTTCTCCTATACTCAGCGAAACGTCGTCCAGCGCATACACGTTGCCGTAGCGTTTCACAAGGTTTTCAATTTCTATCATATCGTTTCCCTTTCAGGTCAATTAACTGTATCAGTCTAACATTGACGAATTAAATCTACTTAAATCAGAATGCGGTGTCCTCACCCGGTAATTTGCAGACGTCGACCCATTCGAGCGCACCCGAAACGCGAAAAAGCTCGTTTGGTGAAAGCTCAATGGCATTATTCGCCTCTCCGCAAGCGGGAAAAACGCTTTCAAAGCGTAAAAGACTGTCGTCAAGGTAGATCCTTACCCCATCCCTCACACCGAAGGGACAAACACCGCCGATTTCATGTCCAATCAACGTTCCCACCTCATCGGGTGATAGCATCCGCGGCTTCGCGCTGAAGCGGAATTTGAATTTTTGGTTGTGAATGCGTGCATCCCCCGCACAAACTAAGAGGATCTGCTCCGTGCCAACGTGAAGCGATAGCGTTTTTGCAATTCTTGCCTCCTCAACGCCCAAGGCGGCGGCGGCAAGCGGCACGGTCGCACTTGAGACCGAAAAGCTGCGGATCTGCCCGTCAAGCCCAAATTTTGCAAGATATGCGCGCGCATTTTCAAGGGACATACTGCATTCCTCCTCCAGTGACGGCTTGTACCTTTATTCCTTATTATTATACCGCTTTTCGCGTGTAAAGTCAATGCCTTTTGCAGAGTTGGTGAGATTTGTTTCGCGGTTCCGACCTTTTTTCTTGCCGATTGTGCGGCGAATTGCGCGCATTTTGTTTCACGTGAAACATTCTTAGTGTTTTCTGTCTATCTTTGTTTCACGTGAAACAATTTTTGCGGAATTTGTCAATTTTTGTTCCACGTGAAACAATCCGAGAAAAATGCGTGAATTTTTGATTGACACGGCGTATCATTCTATGGTATACTGTTAATAACAGCAATTTTTTCTACAAAACGGAGGGAATTATGGCAAAAATCATTTCATTTGCGAACCAGAAGGGCGGCGTTGGCAAAACGACCACCGCAATCAATATATCCGCCGCAATGGGTCGCCTTGGAAAAAGAGTGCTGCTTGTGGACATGGACCCGCAAGGAAATGCCACCGCAGGACTTGGAATTACGAAAAATAAGCTGACCGTATCGGTTTATGACGCCCTGATTGAAAAAGCCGACTCAAAATCGGTCGTACATAAGACGAAATTTACGAATTTGTCCATTATGCCCTCAAATATCCTGCTCGCAGGAGCAGAGCTTGACCTTAGCCAGATGGAAAATCAGGCGCTTTGTGCCAAAAAGATGCTTGCGCCGCTTTTGGGGGACTATGATTACATCTTTATCGACTGTCCGCCCGCACTCGGGCTTCTGACCGTCAACGCACTTGCGGCATCCGACGGCATCATTATCCCGATGCAATGTGAGTATTACGCGCTTGAGGGGCTTTCGCAGCTGATGATCACCGTCCGTAAGGTGCGCCAGCTTTATAACCCCAATCTCGATATAACGGGCATTCTTTTGACGATGTACAACAAGCAACTGCTCCTGACTAAGCAGGTTAAGGAAGAAATAGCCAAATACTATACTGAAAAGCTTTTTAAAAACGAGATTTCACGCTCGGTCAAGCTGAGTGAGGCACCGAGCTTCGGCAAGCCGATCTGCTATTACGCGCGCTATAACAAGGGTGCGCTTGAATATCAGGCCGTTGCCAAGGAAATTTTAATGCGGATCTAACGTTTCACGTGAAACAATTCGGAAAGGATGACGAAAAATGAAGAAAAATTCTGCACTTGGACGCGGTATTGACGCCATTTTCCTTGAAAATGCGTTGGAAACGCAGGAAAACGAAGGGGTAAAGACCCTTCGCATCAATCAAATCGAGCCTAAGGCGGGACAACCCCGCAAAAACTTTGATACAGAGGCGCTTTCGCAGCTTGCTGATTCGATTGCCGTACACGGCGTGTTGCAGCCGATCCTCGTTCGCAACCTGATTGACGACCGTTATCAGATCGTGGCAGGGGAGCGCCGTTGGCGCGCCTCCAAGATGGCGGGGCTGACCGAAGTTCCCGTTGTAATCGTGGACGGCGATGAGCAGAAGGTGGCGCAGATCGCCCTGATCGAGAATATTCAGCGCGAGGATCTCAATCCGCTTGAGGAAGCGATGGCATATCGCTCACTTGCGGAGGAATATCATATGACGCAGGAGGAAATTTCGCAGAAAATCGGCAAGAGCCGCAGTGCGATTGCTAATTTTATGCGCCTTTTGGAGCTTCCGAAGGAGCTTCTGGGTCTGGTAGCGGACGGAACGCTCTCCGCAGGACACGCCCGCACCCTGCTTTCTCTGCGCGAAAAGGAAGATATGCTCCTTCTGGCAGAGAAGACCGCGGAAAACGAATGGTCGGTCCGTACGCTTGAGGATGAGGTCAGAAAACACCTCGCACGCAAGGCGAAGGCAGAGAAGGACACCGAGGCGGAAGCCGAGGCAAAGCCCCTGCAAATCGATTACGTGGCGGAGCTTGAAAGCCGTATGATGCGCAATCTTGGCAGAAAGGTCAAGATCTCTGCAAAGAAGGGTAAGCAATCGGTTACCATCTTCTACGAGGACAACGAGGACCTCGAGATCCTGCTCTCACAGATCTGCGGCAAGGACTTCAACAACGAGCTTTGATCCTTAAGCCCGATTTAAGGCGGCTTTGTTAGAATAGGATCAAGGGGAGCGTATTCTTGTTTTTCCATTTTTTACCAAAGGGGTTTTTATGTCTCTATATCAGGAGCTTTACACATATTTTATGGATCGCTGTGTCAACGTGCGCTTGACGGGATACCGATTTTTCAAAATAGACACGACGGGCGAGTTCTTCGTGATCCTCATCCTCGGAATCTTCCTCGGCATCTTTCTCGCATCGCTTGCGGTGATCTATCAAAAGCGATATCTTGGCAGATTTATCACGCGATTACAGCAAAAATCGGCATTTTCCGAGGAAAATGCACAAAGTCTTGCCGATCTTGGGCTTGCGCGTAGCCTTCTGATCCGTCACAATCTGCAAAGTCAGGGGTCTGTGATGCGAAAGCTCATACGACTTGTGACCCCCGAAAAAGCCGATGTGCCCGAGGCGGCAGAGAAGTGTGAGGGGGAGCCGAGCGCGGAGAAAAAGAAAAAGCCGAGGGTCTCCCTACGTGAGACGATTGACTTTGAATCGACGCGCTTCTATATTCCCGAGGAGCTGCGCTACCGCGCGGAATTTAGGTTTCGCCGCCGCGGATCAACGCCGCTGCTGATCCTCTTTTCCTTTCTCCTTTGTGCGGCGCTTTCCGTGATCTTTATCCTCTTTTATCCCGATCTGATCAGGCTGGCGGACAATACGCTCGGTCTGTTTATGTAAAAAAAGCAGTCTCAATTTCTTGAGACTGCTTTTTTACTACGCTACGAGCAAGTCGGTAAGCAGCAGCACACGTACGTGTATCGATTCCGCGGCGGGGTAGCGAACGGCGTTTAGCGTCACGGCATCGGCAACGTAGGAGTCGGGCGGCAAATCCTCATAAAGGTCGATGCCGACCCCCTCAAGCACGGTACCGCTGCGATCGCGCAGCTGGGCGGTCAGAAGCAGGCGCACGCCGTCGGTGGCAGAAATGAGCGCTCCCTCGTTTTTGATTTCAAAATCCAGAATGATGCGCCCCCGTTCGACCCGCGGCGCACAGCGAAGTGAGAGCGTTGACGGACAAAGCCGCGAAATATCAAGCGTGATTGCGCCGCAAAGACGGTGAAGAGCGGGATCGGCGATCGCCGCCGACGGTGAGTGGCGGTACAGCAAGCGCAAAAGCGTCAAGAGGAAAAACGCCGCAAGACAAAGAAGAAGCATATATTCGAGCATTCGGTCACCTCCCATCCTTTTCACTTAAAGTATATCGAAGGATGTGTCCGATAAACAGTACAGATGTTTCCTCTTTTTTGTTTTCTATATCAAAAGGCTGTCTCAAACCGGGTTTGAGACAGCCTTCTCTTATCAAATGATTTGCCAAATTAAACGTTCATAATAACGGGTAGGATCATCGGCTTGCGCTTGGTCTTGTTGAAGAAGTACTTCGAAAGTGCCTCTCTGACCGCGTTTTTGAGCTGCATCCAATCGGTCGTGCCGTCGGCAAGCGCCTCCTCAAGTGCGCGGCCCGCGCGGGCGCGCGCCTCCTCCATCATCTCCTCCGACTCACGCACGTAGACAAAGCCGCGCGAGATGATGTCGGGTCCCGAAAGCACGGTCATGTCCTGAAGATCGACCGTGGCAACCACGACGATGAGGCCGTCCTGCGACAGATGCTTGCGGTCGCGCAGAACAACGCTTCCGACATCGCCAACACCCGAGCCGTCAACGAGGATTTTGCCGGCAGGCACGCTGCCGTTGAAGCGAGCGCCCTTTTTGTCAATCTCGAGCACCCTTCCAATCTCGGAAACGAAGACGTTTTCGGGCGCAATACCCATAAACTCGGCAAGTGCCTTATGCGCGTAAAGATGGCGGTATTCGCCGTGGATCGGCATAAAATACTTGGGGCGGATCAGCGCGAGCATCAGCTTCAGCTCCTCCTGACAGGCGTGACCTGATACGTGGACGTCTGCCGCCGAGTCGTTGACCACGCGGATGCCGTTTTTGACAAGGGCGTTGACGATCTTACCGACCAGCTTCTCGTTGCCGGGAATCGGGGAGGAGCTGAGGATGACGAGATCCTTCGGGCGGAGCTTGACCTTATCGTGCTCCGCGAAGGCGATGCGGTAGAGCGCACTCATCGGCTCCCCCTGACTGCCCGTGGTGATGAGCGTCAGCTCCTCGTCACGGAAGCGGCGGATCTCCGAAATATCGATCAACACGCCGTCGGGCACCTTCATATAGCCAAGCTCGACCGCCGCACCGACCACATTCTGCATACTGCGGCCGATCACCGCGACCTTACGCCCGTGGCGCGCCGATGCGTCAACGATCTGCTGAACTCTGTGCACATTCGAGGAGAAGGTTGCGATGATGATGCGGTTGTCGGGGTTTGCCATAAAGATCTGCTCAAGCGAGCTGCCGACCTTCCGCTCCGAGGGAGTGAAGCCCGGACGTTCGGCATTCGTCGATTCTCCAAGCATCAGAAGTACACCGTCGTTGCCAAGCTGTCCGAGCCGCGCGATGTCCATCATCTGTCCGTCGATCGGGGAGACGTCAAGCTTGAAGTCGCCCGTATGCAGTACCGTGCCGAGCGGCGTTTTGATCGCGATACAGCAGGCATCGGCGATCGAATGATTCACGTGAATGAATTCCGCACGGAAGACACCGAAATTCAGAATGCTGCCTGCCTCGACCGTATGAAGGTCCGGTTTTTTTTCATAGCGGAATTCCTCAAGCTTATTTTTCAGAATGCCGAGCGTCAGGCGCGTGCCGTAGATCGGCGGGTTGATTTTTTTCAATACGTAGGGAAGGGCACCGATATGATCCTCATGCCCGTGCGTTAAAAGAACGGCGCGGATGCGATCCGCGTTTTTTTCAAGATAATCGACGTCGGGAATGACAAGGTCAACACCAAGCATCTCATCGTCGGGAAACGCAAGTCCGCAGTCAATGACCAGAATATCGTTTCCGTATTCGAGAACGGTGATATTTTTACCGATCTCCTGCAAGCCGCCAAGTGAAATGATCCGCAGGGGCTGCGTATTCTTTGTTTTTTTAGCCATATATATATTCTCCATTCAAAACAAATCGGGCAAAAGCCCGATTGAAAGCTTCATCATCTTTATTTCCGTCAAAGGGCGCAGAAAAACAGGACGGTCAGTAAAACGCCCGCCAACAGCCCGATCGAAAATAACAGTCCCCCAACGGTGCGCCGCATCGGCGCGGGAGCGGATACCGTGTATCCCGAAAGGAGGCTCTCCCGCACGATGCGATTTGCCTCATCAACCATATCGGCAGATCCTTCCGCGGGAGGGAGATCCTCCCGCAGAAAAAAGCACGCCTCTTCAAAAAATCTGCTGTCCTTGGTGCGCAAAAAAACCACCCGTCTGTGACAACCGCGAACCATACGTCCTCCGTTTTGCAAGTGATACGGCATTTCGCCGTGTATGTACGCGGGTGCTGAGAGCGCCGCTTTGCAGAACCCGTCGGAAATTCTGCGAGACGCTGTAGCACCACCTCTACCAGTATGTGCCAAAAAACGGAAAAATATACGGGACTTTTCTTTTTTGCGCTTTTATGTTTTTATCTACCGCCGAAGATTCTGCTGAAGAAGCCCTTCTTTACGGCGGGTGCTTGCTCAACCTGCTGAACGGGAGCTTCCTCGGCTACGGGCGCGGGTGCCACCTCGGCTACCGCGACGGGCTCCTCTGCAACGGGGACCTCTACGACCTCCTCGGCCTTCTTCACGCGCTTTGCTCGGGGTGCGGCGGGTGCTGCCTCAACGACGTACTCGTCGTTCAAAAGATCGTCGATCTTGATGCCGAGAACCCTGCCGATTTTGATCAGCTTCTCGACCTCGGGATACGCCTGACCTGCCTCCCACTTATAAACCGACTGACGCGAAACACCGATCTCCTCGGCAAAGGTCTCCTGCGTGTAGCCGTTCTGCTTGCGAAGCAGAATCATCTTTTTTGAAAATTCCATACTTTTTTCCACCTTTTTCTTTGTTTTTCTTTTTTATATACGAATCTAATAGGGCTTTTCAGCGGCCGTCGAAGTAGACGGCGTAGGTCGGTGTGTCAAGCAGCCAGACGCCGTTTTCCGATCGGAGCGAGAAGCTCTGCTCCTTCAGGGTCTGACTTTTACTCTCGTCGGCACTATATACCGTCATATCGACGGTGAAGTAGATGACGTTTTTCTTGCTCTTTTCGATCTTGATGCTGTCGGTATCAAACTCAACGCGGTCGGCGTAAAGCACCTCTGCCTTCGTGTCGACGTAGAGCGTTCCCGAATCGTCACGGTAGCGCGCGCGGCTGTCGCTGACACCCACCACCGCGGTGAAGATATTGAAGAAGATATCCTCCGCGCAGTAGCTCGTGTAGACCTCGAGAGTCTTTTTCTTCAGCTGCTCGACGCTGTAAAAGCCGTGTGCCTCAAGGAATGCGGGATCGGCTCTCTTGTACGCCGCGTCCCCGATCACCGTAGGGTCGGCGGGGATGCCCGAGCCAAAATAGATGCGGTTAATCAGCACCGATTGCTCAAGAAGCTGCGCCGCGCGAGCGGCCGCATCCTCATCCGAAAGGTCAGCACCGCATGAAAAGAGAGAAAAAATGCAAACCAAAATTAGCAAAAGACAAGCAAACCTTACAAATTTACGCTTGTTCATTGTCGTTTTCCTCGGTTTCGGGTAGCTCTGCGATGGGAGTCACGGTCGCCGCCGTTGCTTCTGCCTGCTCGGTCTCTGCCTCCAGCTCCTTTTCGCTCTTGACCTTTGTAAAGGTCATGATACTCGCCCCCTCAGACAAGCGCATCACGATAACGCCGCCCGCCGTTCTCGAATAGGTCGGAATGCCCGAAACGGGGGTACGGATGATCGTGCCGTCGTTGGTGATGATCATGAGGTCGTCGTCCTCCTCCACCGAGGCAATCGACGCAAGCTTTCCCGTTTTGTCGCCGAGCTTGTGGCAGGTGACACCGCCGCCGCCGCGATTCTTCATCGTGCGGAAGTCGTCGAAGTCGGTGCGCTTACCGAAGCCGCCCTCTGTGAGCGTGAGGAGCTTTTTATTCTCCTCAACCAGCGTAACGCCGACGACGTGATCGTCTCCCTTCAGGCGGATGCCGCGTACGCCGCGGGCGGTTCTGCCCATACAGCGGACCTCGGACTCCGAGAAGCGGACGGCGTTACCGTCGTGCGTTGCAAGCAGGATATCCTGATCCCCCTTCGTGTGGCAGATGAAGAGAAGCTCGTCTCCCTCATCGAGTGTGATGGCGATTTTGCCGCCCTTCCGCTGATATGCGAACGCCGAAAGGTCGGTGCGCTTAATAACACCCTTTTTGGTGACCATCGTGAGGTATTCGTTTTCATTGAAGGCATCAATCGGAATGATAGAGGTGATCTTTTCACCCTCGGAAAGCTCGAGAAGGTTGACGATATTGGTTCCCTTTGCGGTTCTACCCGCCTCGGGAATCCTGTAAACCTTCTTCGCATAGACCTTACCGAGGTTTGTAAAGAGCATTAAGAAGGAATGACTGTTGGCAACGAGGACGTTTTCAACGTAGTCCTCCTCCTTCGTGGACATACCGATGATACCCTTACCGCCGCGGTGCTGTGCCGAATAGGTCTTCGCAGGCTGACGCTTAATGTAGCCTGCGTGCGACATCGTAATCACACAGGTGTGGCGCTCAATCAGATCCTCAATATCGATCTCCTCGGTTGCCTCAACAAGCTCGGTCAGTCGGTCGTCGCCAAACTTGCGCTTGATCTCCTGCAGCTCCCCGATGAGGATCTCCGCAACCCTTCCCTCGGTTGCCAGAATGCTTTCAAGCTCTGCTACGGTCTCGGTCAGCCTCAGAAGGCGATCCTCGATCTTCTGTCTTTCAAGACCCGAAAGGCGGCCGAGTGTCATTTCGACGATCGCCTGCGCCTGCGCATCCGAAAGCCCGAATTTTTCCATCAGGTTTGCCTTTGCCGTGGGGATCGAGTCACTGCGCTTGATGATCTCAATGATCTCGTCGATATGATCGAGCGCGATCTTGTAGCCCTCGAAGATATGCATCTCACGGCGGGCGCGGTCAAGGTCGAACTTGACGCGGTTGACGATGATCTGCTTCTGATAGGTGATATAGTGGTCGAGGATCTCGGGAAGCGAGAGAATCTTCGGCTCACCGCCGACCAGCGCCAGCATATTCACGGCGCAGGTATCCTGCATCTGCGTGTATTTGTAGAGCTGATTGAGAATGACCTCTCCGTTTGCGTCGCGCTTGTATTCAATCACGATACGCATACCGATACGGCCGCTCTCATCACGGACGTCGGTAATGCCCTCGATCTTCTTATCTCTTGCAAGATTTGCAATCGACTCAACGAGCATGCTCTTGTTGACCTGATAGGGAATCTCGGTCACGACGATGCGGCGATGCTCCTCCTCCACCCTCGCACGCGCGCGCACGATTACGCGGCCGCGACCCGTGGTGTAGGCATCGTACATTCCGCGCGAGCCGTAGATGATGCCCGCGGTCGGGAAGTCGGGACCCTTGATATATTCCATCAGCTCGGCAACCGAGCATTCGGGATTCTCCATACGGTAAACAATGCCGTCAACGACCTCGTTCAAATTGTGCGGGGGAATGTTCGTTGCCATACCGACGGCAATACCCACAGAGCCGTTAACAAGCAGGTTTGGGAAGCGCGAGGGAAGCACAACGGGCTCCTTACGGCTGTTGTCGAAGTTCGGTACGAATTCAACAACGTTTTTCTCGATATCGACCATCATCTGGTCGGCGAGCTTTGCAAGCCTTGCCTCAGTATAACGGTAGGCGGCGGCACCGTCGCCGTCAATGTTACCGAAGTTACCGTGTCCCTCAACCAAGGGGTAACGGAGAGAGAAGGACTGTGCCATACGTACCATCGTTTGATAGACGGCGGCATCGCCGTGGGGATGGTAACGACCGAGCACGTTACCGACCGTCGTTGCCGACTTACGGAAGGGCTTATCGTAGGTCAGATGATCCTCGTACATTGCATAGAGGATACGGCGCTGACCCGGCTTCATACCGTCCCTGACGTCGGGAAGGGCACGGCTGGTAATAACGCTCATGGAATATTCTATGAAGGAGTTTTTAATCTCCCGCTCCATATTCCGCCCTTCGATCTTCTGCTCGGGAAATTCTATATTATCGCTTTCGTATACTTTGATATGTTTACTCATTTTGCTACCTTTCCTTAAATGTCAAGGTTCTCTGCAAATTTTGCATTCTGTTCGATGAATTCGCGGCGCGGCTCTACCTGATCGCCCATAAGGACAGAGAAGAGCTGATCGCACCTGATTGCGTCCTGAATATTGACACGCAGAAGCGTGCGGTAGGACGGGTCCATCGTGGTTTCCCAGAGCTGCTCGGGGTCCATTTCACCAAGACCCTTATAGCGCTCAGCCTCGGCACTTGTGCCAAGCTCCTCAATGATCTTTTCCTTTTCGGCATCATTGAAGGCGTATTTCACGATCTTTCCGCGGTGGATCTTATAAAGCGGCGGCTGTGCGAGGTAGATATGTCCTTCCTCGATCAGCTGACGCATATGACGGAAAAAGAAGGTAAGAAGAAGCACTCTGATGTGCGAGCCGTCAACGTCGGCATCCGCCATAATGATGATCTTGCCGTAGCGAAGCTTTTCAATATCAAATTCTTCACCGATCCCGCAGCCGAGTGCCTGAATGATCGGAATGAGTGACTGATTCGAGTAGACCTTGTCAAGTCGGCTCTTTTCTACGTTCAAGACCTTACCGCGCAGCGGAAGGATTGCCTGAAAGCGCGAGTCGCGTCCGTCCTTTGCAGAGCCCCCTGCGGAGTCTCCCTCAACAAGGTAGAGCTCGGTCAGCTCAGTGCGGCGCTCCTGACAGTCAGCAAGCTTACCGGGAAGCGTCGAGCCCTCCAGCACGCTCTTACGGCGGGTCAGCTCACGCGCCTTTCGCGCCGCCTCACGCGCGCGGGATGCGGCGAGCGACTTTTCAAGGATCATTTTACCCGTGTTGGGATTTTCCTCTAAATATTCGCTTAGTTTCTTAGTGATCAGGTTATCGACGAGGGTACGCATCTCAGAGTTGCCGAGCTTTGCCTTCGTCTGACTCTCAAACTGCGCGTTTTCAAGTTTAACGCTGATGACGGCACAGATACCCTCGCGCACGTCCTCACCCGACAGCTTATCGTCACCCTTCAGGATGCCGACCTTTTTGGCGTAGTCGTTCATCACCTTCGTTAACGCAGTGCGGAAGCCCGTCTCGTGCATACCGCCCTCAATCGTTGCCATACTGTTGGCAAAGGAAATAACGGTCTCGTTGTAGCTGTCGTTGTACTGGATCGCAACCTCAGCCATCGGCAGCTCGCTTGGCGTGCCGATCTTCATATAAATGACCTCGGGATGGATGCGCTCACAGCTCTTTAGCCCGTTGAGATAATCGACGTAGCTTGCAATACCGCCCTCAAAATGAAGGGTATTTTCCTGCTCACATCCCTCACGCTCATCCTTCAGAATGATTTTGACACCCGCGTTTAAGAAGGATTGCTCACGCATACGGTTAAGAAGCACGTCGTAATCGAACTCAGTGACCTCAAAAATAGTCGGGTCGGGCTTGAAATGAACGGTGACACCGTGGTCGTCGGTATCCCCCTCACACTTAAAGGGGATTGCAACCTCTCCGCGCTCAAAGCGCTCGGTATACTTTTTGCCGCCGTGACAGCTCGTAACCTCCAAAAATTCGGACAGAGCGTTCGTAACCGACGCACCCACACCGTGAAGACCGCCTGCGACCTTATAGCCGCCGTCGCCGAATTTTCCGCCTGCGTGAAGCTTCGTATAAACGACCTCAAGCGTCGGAAGTCCGACCTGCGGGTTAATACCGCCGGGGATGCCGCGGCCGTTATCCTTGACCGTAATGCTGTTGTCGGAATTGACCGTCACGAGGATCGTATCGCATTCTCCCGCCTGCGTTTCGTCAATGGCGTTATCCACGATCTCATAAACGAGATGGTGGAGACCGCCCGACGAGGTCGTACCGATATACATACCCGGGCGGATACGGACTGCCTCAAGCCCCTCCAGCACGCGTATTTGTTCGTCCTCGTAGCCCTTTTGAAGCTCCTCTTGCATTTGGTTATGTTCTTCCATTCTGATTTCCCTTTCCCTTAATCCTCAACCGATGATATCACACCCGAAAGACGTATTTTCAGTCCCGCGGTGGATATTTTGGATAGATATATTTTTTCACTTTGATGCTCCTTCCTCTTTTCAAGCACGAGGAATGAGCGCGGAATGTCCGCATCGGTGTAGATCACCTTTTTTTCCTTTTCCTTTTTGTGAAGAAACTGACGCCCTGCGACAGATACCGTTGCCGTATCCATATCAAAGATGCCGATGATATCCTTTTTTCTGACCGTCTCACCGTTTCCGATATGAAGGTACATAATAACCCTTTTCCACCTTTATTTTCAAATTTACGCGGTCGCTTTCCTGAAAACTCTCCGCCTCACACGAGGTGATGATAATCTGCTTCCCCTCACCCGCACGATGTAAGATATAGTCCCGCCGCGTGCTGTCAAGCTCGCTTAATACGTCGTCAAGCAGAAAAACAGGATGCTCACCCGTAACGGCGTAGGAAACCTCACCCTCCGCAAGCTTCAACGACAGGACGGTCGAGCGCTGCTGTCCCTGCGAGCCGAAATCCTTCGCCGAAATGCCGTTGATGAGAATCAAAATATCCTCACGGTGTACGCCAAAAAGCGTGCAGCCTGCAGCAATCTCACGATTCAACTGCTCTGAAAAGAGGCGCATGTAGGCAAGGATAAGCTCCTCCTTCGTCTGTCCGTTCACGTCGGAAAGATAGGATAAGGAAAGCTCCTCTCTACCACCCGATATCTCCTTCATAAAGAACGCCGCTTCCTTTTGTAAAAGTGCAAGATAACGGCGGCGGTACAGATGGATCTCTGCCGCGTATTCGGCAAGTCCTTTACTGAAGACCGAAAGCTCGTCGGAGTCGAAAAATAATCCCTTCTGCGCGAAGCGAAGCAGGCTGTTTCGATTTTCAAGATATTTTTTATAAGCCGCGTAAAGCGACAGATATTCGGGATAGCACTGAGATATAGCGACGTTTAAAAATTCGCGCCGCTCTGCGGGTCCGCCCTTTACAAGCTGTAAATGCTCAGGATAAAAGATCACACATCTGAAATGACCGAGCATCTCTGCCTGACTCTGTAAGATCACGCCGTTTTTTTCCCGCCTTCTTTTGCCGTCGGCAAAGCGATAAAGAAGTGTCTGGTCGCGGCCGCTTGCGTGAAAGGATATCGATATGGAATAGGAATCCTTTGAAAATCCAAGCATTTCAGAGTCGCCCGCGCCGCGGAAGGATTTTCCCCGCGCGAAAAAATAGATTGACTCTAACAGATTGGTCTTTCCCTGTGCGTTTTCTCCGTAAAGAAGATTAATACCCGGCTCAAACTCAATTACTCCGTCCTCCGTATTGCGAAAGGAGGAAAGAGAAAGACGCTTCAGCTCCATTTAGCCGTTCATTCGGACGGGAAGCACCATATAGTAAAAATCGTTTTTGTCGCTCTTTTCCGTCGGCTCAATGGTAATGCTCTGTGAGGGAGATTTCATCGTGATGGAAAGCTCCTCTCCCTCTGCCGCACGGACACTGTTAATTAAGAAGCGGCAATTAAATCCAATCTCAAGCGCTTCACCCTCATGCGTGCATTCAATTTCATCGTAAACATTTCCGTTGACCGAATTGGATGTTACGGTCATTACGTTACCGTCAAGCGTGAGCTTCACGTGGCTACGGCCGCTGCCTTGGATCTTTTCATCGGCAACGAGGGTCGCTCTTTCAAGACTTCTCAAAAATTCCTCACGATTGATCCTGACGAAGATCGTCTGCTCCTTCGGCAGGATGCGATTATAATCAATATAATCACCGTCGATCATACGCGTAAAGAATACCATATTGTCTATCTCAATGATGCAGTGCTTGCGCGTCATATAGAATTCGGTAATATGATCCTCACCGTCGGGAAGAAGGCGGATCAGCTCATTCAGCGCGTGACCGGGAACGATGAAGGATGATTCCATAGAGCTTTCATCACCAATATCCTCAATCTCACCGTAAAGCGTGTATTTGGAAAGCGTGTAGCTGTCACAGGAGACAAGCTCGATCTTTCCCTCACCGATTTTGAAGTTTGCGCCGCAAAGCATCGGACGCGTGTCGTTTTCCGCAACCGAATGCAGAATCTTGTTGATTCCCTTTTTGAGAAGATTGCTCTTGAGAGCAAAGCCGCGGTCACCCTTCAGCTCAGGCAGGCTCGGAAAATCGGAGCCCTTGAGCGCAAAGAGAGAAAATTGGCTCTTTCCGCTGCTGATACGCGCGTTATAGCGTGCGTCTACCTCAATGGTCACAAGCTCGTCGGTCATAACCTTAACGATCTGTAAAAGACGCTGTGCGTTAATAATATAGCTTCCTTCTTCTAATATCTCCTCTGCCTCAATCAGAATGCGGATGCCCTTATTCATATCGTAGGTTGAAAGGCGGACGGTGTTTCCCTCCATCGTTTCGATCAGTACACCCTCAATCGAGGAGATGGTGTTGCGGGTGGAGACGGTGCTCATCGCAGGAAAAAGACCGTCAAGAAGTACGTTTTTACGGAAGGTTATTTTCATAGGATTCCTTTCTGCTTGCCGTCAGGCAAAACTCAAAAAAAGATTAAAATATATCAAACAGTAATAAAAGTAATAGGGGAGGTTTTAAATGTGGGAAAGCGGAAAATACTTTAATGATCAAGTAAAAATAACCGCCTTGCCTGTTGAAAAGGATGTGGATAATGGGGTGGATATTTTCGGGGAAAAAAAGTGTCAAAAAAACTGAAATTTTCGTGTTTTTTATACACAGGTTTTTTTCAACTTTTCCACGTTAGAAGGTGGAAAAGTTTTTGATTTTACGAATTAACTCGTCTATCTCCGCCTCTGCCGCCTTTGAGGAATCGATGTCATTTTTCACCTTTCTGTCCGAGGACATGACCGTTGTATGATCGCGGTTGAAGATATCCGCAACGTTATTTAAGGAAAGGTCGGTCAGCTGACGGATCAGGTAAATGGCAACGTGACGGGCGTTTGCGATCTCTCCTTGTCTTTTTTTACTCTTCATATCCTCAACGGATACCTCGTAGGTCTGGGAGACGACCTTTAAGATCTTGTCCACCGTAACGCTCGGCGGCTCTTTACCCGAAACGAGGTTGGAGATCGCGTTCTTACACATCTGCTCGGTTACGGGGTTTCCCGTGAGCATACTGATGGCGGCTATCTTTTTAATGGCACCCTCAATCTGTCGGATATTATTTTGCAGCTTTTCCGCGAGATAGTTGACGATTTCCGCGGGGATGCTGATATGAAGAGCCTCTGCCTTTTTCTGTATGATGGCGGTACGCAGCTCAAAGGAGGGTGGCTGGATATCGGCGATCAGTCCCCATTCAAGACGGGTGCGGATACGCTCCTCCAGCGTGCGGATCTCATTCGGGGGACGGTCGGAGGTCAGAATGATCTGTTTATTGTTTTCATTCAGCTCGTTGAAGGTATGGAAAAATTCCTCCTGCGTCGATTCCTTACCCGCGATGAATTGAATATCGTCAATCAGAAGCACGTCGGCGTTTCTGTATTTTGAGCGGAATGCAGGCATTGAGTCGGTACGGATGTGAGAGATCAGCTCGTTCGTAAAATCCTCACTGCGCTTATATACGATTCTGACGTCGGGATTGTTGCGCTTGATTTCGTTTGTGATCGCGTAAAGCAGATGCGTCTTACCGAGACCGCTGGGGCCGTGGATCAAAAGCGGGTTATAGGAGGTGTCGGAAGAGGTAGCCACCGCGTAGCAGGCGGCGTGTGCGAATTTATTGGATTCACCCACAATGAAATTATCAAAGGTGTAATCGGCGACGATGGAATGATTTTCAATCGCCGTGCCGAAGTCGATCTTTTCCTCCTTCTTTTCATTCTCGGAAAGAAGAGAGGTGATCGATTCCTTTTTTTCGTGGGTGGAGAGGATTTCCTCGGGAATGGTAAATTCACTCTCGCTTGAGGTAAAGGTGACCTCAGGCTTAAAGCCTACGACCTCAACGAGCGTGGATGCAACGAGGTCGGTCCACTTGGTCTCCAAAAAGGATCTTTTGATATCGCTGTTAATTGAAAAAACCGCCGAGTTTTCCGTCAAGGAAACCATTTTCAGGTCCTTAAACCAAAGATCGAACATAGTTTTAGACTGCTTTTGCTCAAGGATCGCGAGAAAAGCAGAGCAAACGTCTTCCAGTGAAAACATAAAACCCCCTGTGGATAACTTATATAATATATTAATACATTATAGAGTATATCATAAGAAAAGCAAGTTTTCAACAGGTTTTCAAAAAAAATATCACAAAAAATTTATAAAAAATTCATTTTTTCGCAGGAAAAAGAAAAATAAATGTAAATAAAAATTTACAAAACCAAAAATGTAAAGGAAAAGTTAAAATAACGAGAAAATGTAAACAGTATTTTTCTTTTTTCTCTTGACAGAGCCCAAAATTCGAGTATAATTATTTTGTTAACTAAATAAATGATTAAAAAGCGGAGAAAAAATGAAGGAAAAAAGATTAACGGAAAGAGACCTTTTACAGATCAAAAGAGGACACGAGCATTCCCTCGCGGAAAAAAAGGACGGAGTCCGTCCGACGGCGGGGATGTTGATCAATGAGATTTCAAAGCTATTCTCGATCGCATTGAAGCAGACCCTGCCACACGGGGCGGGAATGACCTATTCGCGCAGGATGATCCTACATTATCTGTCGCATAACGAGACGGCATCCCTGACAGATTTGATAGAGCATTCGCATCTTTCGGGTGCGTCGCTGAGTGTCGAGCTGTCCGAGATGGAGCATTGCGGATTGATTGAAAAGAGTAAAAATCCAACCGATCGGCGGGGTGTTTGTATCCGCTTGACCGATGCGGGCAGAGAGCTGCAAAGGGGGATTAGGGAATCGCTTTCCTCTCTTGACGCGGCGCTGATGCGGGATATAACTGAGGAAAAAAAAGAGGAGCTGTGCACGCTTTTGCGTACGGTGCGCGACTCGATCCTATCTGAAATAAAGGAGGGGGAATAATATGAAAAGATGGTTTCGCTACGTAAAGCCCTATCTTCCTTATTTTATAATAGGGCCGCTTTGTATGATCGTCGAGGTCATCGGCGAGGTGCTGATGCCGAAGATGCTCTCACTCGTCGTAACGGCGGGTACGGCGACCGAGCAGGCGGCGGCGACCCTGACGGTTGGGCGGAGCATCGGTATTGCGTGCGGGATGATCGGTATCGCGATCGTGATGATGCTCGGCGGTGTCGGCGGTGCTTATTTCGGCGCGAAGGCGTCGGTCAATTTCGCGGCGGATCTGCGTGCTGACGTCTATCGAAAGGTGCAGAAATTTTCCTTTTCCAATATTGATAAATTTACCTCGGGCTCGCTTCTGACGCGTCTGACCAACGATGTCACACAGCTGCAGAATTTTGTGAATATGATCCTACGTATGGCTTTGCGCTCCCCCGGTATGATGATTGGTGCGCTGATTATGGCAATCTCGATCAAGCCGTCTTTGTCGCTCGTCTTTGCGGTAACGGTGCCAATCCTCTTTTTGCTTGTCTTCGGGATGATTCGCGTCGGATTTTCCCGCTTTTCAAGGATGCAGAAGAAGATCGATACCCTCAACACCACGGTGCAGGAGAGCATTACGAACGTGCGTGTGGTCAAATCCTTCGTCCGTGAGGAGCAGGAGAAGAAAAAGTTCGGGAAAGCAAACAGAGAGCTGAAGGAGCACGGTATGAATGCCGTGAAGGTGATGATCTGCATTCAGCCCGTGATGACGGTGCTGATGAATCTGACGACGCTCGCCGTCCTTGTCATCGGCGGACGGAACGTGCTCATCGGCGGAATGGAGATCGGCGATCTGTCGGCCTTTCTGACCTACGTAACGCAGATTCTCTCCTCTCTTATGATGATCAGCATGCTCTTAATGCATTCCTCCCGCGCGATGGCATCGGGGCGGCGTATTCGTGAGGTGCTGGATGAATCGATCGATCTGCATGATGAGAACGCCACGCAAAGGGAAAAGAGGGTTACCCGCGGAGAAATTAAATTTAAAAACGTCTCCTTCCGTTATTATAAGAAGAGCGAGGGGAGGGTGCTGAACGCGATCGACCTGAAAATCGAGGCGGGAAGCACGGTCGGCATCATCGGCTCAACGGGGTGCGGAAAAACGACGCTGGTCTCTATGATCCCGCGCCTTTACGACGTGGACGAGGGGGCGGTTTTAGTAGACGGCGTGGACGTGCGCGACTACTCGCTCTATAATCTGCGCGAGGGGGTCGGTATGGTCTTGCAGAAGAATGTACTGTTCTCGGGCAGTATTGCCGAAAATCTGCGCTGGGGCGACGAGAGCGCGAGCGATGAACAGATCAAGGCGGCGGCAAGCTCTGCGGCGGCACACGGCTTTATCGAGTCCTTTGCAGACGGGTACGATACGGCACTCGGTCAGGGCGGATCAAACGTCTCAGGCGGGCAGAAGCAACGCCTTTGCATCGCGCGGGCGCTTCTCAAAAAGCCGAGAATTCTGATCCTTGATGACTCAACGAGCGCGGTGGACACCGCGACCGAGGCAGAGATCCGCCGCGCCTTCCGCGAGGAGCTGCGCGACACGACGAAGATCATCATTGCTCAGCGTATCGGCTCGGTACAGCACGCCGATCAGATCATTGTAATGAACGAGGGCTGTGTGACGGGTATCGGCACGCACGACGAGCTGCTCGCGACCAATACCGAATACCGCGAGATTTACGAGTCGCAGACCGACAGAAGGGGGGCGTAAGGATGGCAAAAAGAAGTCTTGCCGATCTGCAGGCACGTTACAGCAGAAGCGATAAGGGACAGAAGCGTCCGATGATGGGCGGTCCCCGCGGCGGCCCCGCTATGCGGATGCACGGAAAGCCGAAGGATATGAAAAAGACGATCGGACGGATCTGGTCCTACGTTTCGGTCTATAAATACCGACTGTTCACTGTTCTTTTCTGTATGCTTTTCAGCACGGTCTCCTCGCTTATCGGTGCGTACCTGCTCTCTCCAATCATCAACCGCATTACGCTGGCGCTGAAGCCCGATGCCGACATTTCGCTCTCCGCAATCGGACGGGTCGCTGACCGCGTGATCGGAAGGGTCGCCGAGACGGCGATCTTTGAGAAAATCGCATCCTACGGAAAATTCCCGACGGTGATGGCGTACGTCTTTGCGGGGGTCGTCATTATGTTCAGCTTTTACCTCGTCAGCGTGGTCACCACCTACGTGCAAAGTAGGATTATGCTGTCGGTCTCGCAGGGGGCGAGCGAGCGGATCCGTAACGATCTGTTCCACAGGGTCTCGATGCTACCCGTCCGCTATTACGATAAAAACCCCGTCGGTGAGGTGATGAGCCGATTCACAAACGATGTTGACAACATTGATATGATGCTGAACAATACGCTGACCTCGCTGGTCTCGGGCGTGATTACGCTGCTCGGTACCTTCTTCTTTATGGTGACGACGAATATCTGGCTGACGCTCGTGACGGTGGTTTTCATTCCGATCTTTATGCTCGGCGGCGCGCGGATCGCAAAATTCTCCGCCCGCCACTATAAGAGTCAGCAAGCCGCCCTCGGCGCGGTGAACGGCTATATCGAGGAGACGGTCAAGGGACAGCGCGTCGTGAAGGTCTTCAATCACGAGGATACCTGCGTTGAGGAATTTGAGCTGCTCAACAACGATATGCGCGACAAGCAGCTGAAGGCACAGTTTTTCGGCGGTATTATGGGTCCGATTATGGGGAACACGAGCCAGATCAGCTATGCCGTGACCATCGGCATCGGCGGCATTCTGATGTGTACGACGGGGTTGGGCCCCGGAGATCTGACCGTCTTCGCAAATTACTCGCGCCAATTTTCTATGCCGATCAATATGATCTCGCAGAATATGAGCACGGTGTTCGCCGCCCTCGCGGGTGCGGAGCGCGTGTTTGCCGTGATGGATGAGGAGCCCGAGCCTGCCGACCGAGCGGACGCAAGGGACGGGAAAAACATCCGCGGCGACGTGGTGCTGGAGAACGTCAGCTTCGGCTACCTGCCGGGGCAGACGGTGCTGAAGAATATCTCGCTTTATGCGCACCCCGGGCAGAAGATCGCCTTCGTCGGCAGTACGGGCGCGGGGAAGACGACGATCACGAATCTGCTCAACCGCTTTTACGATATAAGATCGGGACGGATTACGATCGACGGCGTGGATATCAAGGACTATCAGCTAAAGGAGCTGCGGCGCAATATCGCAATGGTCCTGCAGGAGACCAATCTCTTTACGGGTACGGTGCGCGAAAATATCCGCTACGGGCGGCTTGACGCGACCGACGAGGAGATCGTTGCCGCGGCAAGGACCGCGTCGGCACACAGCTTCATTATGCGGCTGGAGCACGGCTACGATACGATGATCGAGGGCAACGGCGCAAACCTCTCGCAGGGACAGCGACAGCTGCTCAATATTGCACGCGCGGCACTCTCGCGTGCGCCGATACTCGTGCTTGACGAGGCGACAAGCTCGGTCGATACGCGTACCGAGCGGCTGATCGAGCGCGGTATGGATGCGTTGATGGAGGACCGCACGACCTTCGTGATCGCGCACAGACTCTCTACCGTCCGCAACAGCGATGCCATTATGGTGCTGGAAAAGGGCGAGATCATTGAGCGCGGCGATCACGATACGCTGCTTGCGATGAAGGGACGCTATTACGAGCTTTACACGGGCAAAAAAGAGTTAGAATAAAAAAAGGGGCTTTTTGAAAAGCCCCTTTTTTCTCTACATTCGCTTCGGCTTGGATTTGAAAAAGATCGCCGCAAGATATCCGAAAACGAGTGCCGCCGTCGTACCGACCGAGGCGGCAGTAAGACCGCCCGAGAGGATGCCGATGGCACCGTCGGTATGAATCGCCTCCCGCACGCCGCGTGCGATCGCGCCGCCGAAGCCGACAAGCGGCACCGAGACACCGCACCCCGCGAAGTCGTAAAGTGGCTCGTATACGCCGACAGCTCCAAGGAAAACGCCAAGCACGACGTAAAAGACCAGCACACGCGCGGGTGTCAGCTTCGTCAGGTCAATCAGAAGCTGTGCCAGCACGCAAAAGAGACCGCCGACCCAAAACGCGTTCAAAACGTCAACTAACATTTACAAAACCTCCAAACAAACGACGGGAGCGATGCCCGCGATACTGCCTCCCTGCGCGATGCTTGACGGACTCATCAGCGCACCCGTCGGGATCAGGAGCATCCGACGGAGCGCACCGCCCTGCAACAGCGGCAGAAAATGCGCTGCAAGGACGGCGGCACTGCATCCGCATCCGCTGCCGCCCGCGTGGGAGTCCTGTTTTTTTTCGTAATAGAGCATCGAGCCGCAGTCGCTGTGATTGTTGAGCCTGACGCTATGCTTGAGGAGAAGCTCCGAAAGGAGCGCGCTCCCCTCACGCCCAAGATCGCCCGTGACGATCGCGTCATAATCCTCGGGTGCCGTGCGTGTTTTTTCAAGATAGGTGAGAATACTGTCCGCGGCGGCGGGTGCCATCGCCGCGCCCATATTGGCGGGGTCGCGGATGCCGTAGTCAAGGATCCGCCCCGCCATTACGTGCGTGATCAGGACCCCCTGCTTTTCGCGATCGAGCAGAAACGCACCCCCCGCGGTCGCCGTCCACTGTGCAGTCGGGGTACGCTGACCGCCGTACTCCAGCGGCAGACGGAACTGTCGTTCCGCCGCGGAGTTGTGCGAGGTCGTGACGACGGCAACGCGTGAAAGCGCTGTCGCACCCGAGAGGGCGAGCGCGGCGGAAAAAAGCCCTTCCCCCAGCGTGGAGCAAGCACCGTAGAGACCGATATAGGGAATCCCAAAGGAGAGAAGTCCGCCCGAGGAGGCGACGCATTGATTCTGAAGATCGCCCGCAAAGAGCAGATCGATCTCGGTGTGCGAGAGCCCTGCCTTTTTTAAGGCGAGATTGAGTGCGATATGCCCAATCTCACCCTCCGCGCGCTCAAAGGTCGACTCGCCGAAGCGGTCGCTATCGTCGTGAAAATCGAATTTTTCGCCAAGCGGACCGCGAAATTCCTCATACCCGACGGCACTTGCCGCCGCGGCAATCCGTATTGGCACCTGAAGCCGCAGTACCCGATTCATAAAAAGAACCCGTAGAAAACCGCATAGATTACGCCGTAAATACAGCCCGCGAGCGTGCCGAAAAGAAGCACGGGGCCTGCGACCGTAAAGATCTTCGCCCCGACGCCGAGCACGAGCCCCTCATTTTTCGTGTCGAGCGCGGGGGAGACGACCGAGTTAGCAAAGCCCGTAACAGGAACGAGCGTGCCCGCCCCCGCGATGCGTGCGAGTTTATCAAAGACACCGAGCCCCGTAAGCAGCGCCGCAAGGAAGATCAGCGACGCCGTCACAAGTGCGGCCGCCGTTCTGTGTGGTACGCCGAGGGCGCGGTAAAGAAAAGACAGCCCCTGCCCGAGCGCGCAGATGCCGCCGCCGAAGAAAAACGCGGCAATACAGTTTTTAAAAACGGGCGAGCGTGCCGCACGCGCCGCCACCCGTCTTTCATAGTGCTTTTGATCCATAAGAGCCCCCCTTTTTGTTGAGTATGGCACGCGCGGGGGAAAATATACCCGCGTTTTTGAAGGGAAACCTTATTTTTAAGTAAAATGAAGGGTTGGGCGCTATACTTTAAAAAACGGCTTTTTGAAAAGGGCTTGCAAAAATCGAAAAAGAGTGTTACAATAGAATGCGTAAGAGAAATGAACGGAGGCGTGAACATGAACGGAAATTATGATCCAAACAATCCCTTCGGCGGGTATGTGCCGATCGATCCGAGACAAATGCGCCCGCGGAACAATCATTTTGCGACAGCGTCGCTGATCCTCGGTATTTTTTCGATGATCTGTATGGGTCTTTTGCCCTCGATCCTTGCGATCGTGTTTGCCGTGCTTGACCGCAAGCAAAACGGCAGCTTTTCCACCGCGTCGCTCGTCGGCCTGATCCTCGGCATCGTCGCGACCGTGATTGCAATCCCGCTACTGATCTATAATATGTATACGATGATCAACGAGGTGGAGCAGCTGCTTTTGATCGGCACGCTCTTTTAATGTAAATAAAAGTTGATATAAAAAAGGCTTTCACGTCAAAGTGAAAGCCTTTTCGTTTGATATTAAAGCAGATTCTTTACGGCAGCAAGCGCCTCATCAATCTTATCAAGATCGCGTCCGCCACTCATTGCGCTGTCGGGGCGTCCGCCGCCCTTACCGCCTGCAATCGCGCTGATGCTTTTGAGGATGTTGCCTGCGTGGGCACCCGCTTTTACAGCCGCCGCACCGCAGCAAGCCACGAAGTTGAGCTTGCCGTCGAAGGTCACGGCGAAGACGGCAACCATGTCGGGATATTTTTCCTTGATGGTGTCGCACATACCGCGTGCCTCGTCGGGGCGCATCTCGAGCTTCGCCGTCAGAAGGCGGAGCGCGCCGACCGCTTCGGCGGAGGCAAGCAGAGAGTCAAGCTTTGCGTTTGCAAGCTTTGCGTTTGCGGAATCGAGCGCACGGCGCAGCTCGCGGTTTTCATCAACGACGGCAGACGCGCGTTTTGAGAGGTCGGCGGGATTTGCCGCCTTCAGCTCACGCGCGGTCGCGGCGATCAGCGCATCCTTTTCGGCGAGTAGGGAGAGCACGCCGCACGCGGTGGTTGCCTCAATACGGCGAACGCCTGCGGCAACCGAGGACTCGGAGAGGATCTTGAAAAGACCGATCTCACCCGTCGAGGATACGTGCGTACCGCCGCAAAGCTCGGTCGAGAAGTCTCCAAGCTTCACCATACGGACCTCGGCACCGTACTTTTCGCCGAAGAGAGCCATCGCACCGTGTGCCTTTGCGGTCTCCATATCGGTCACGAGGGTTTTTCCCGCCTCAGCCGCGAGAATATGTGCGTTGACGAGTGCCTCCACGCGCGAAAGCTCCTCCGCCGTGAGGGCGGCGAAGTGCGAGAAGTCGAAGCGCAGACGCGCCTCGTCCACATACGAGCCCGCCTGCTCAACGTGTGAGCCTAGCACCGCGCGCAGAGCCGCCTGCAGAAGGTGGCACGCCGAGTGGTTGCGGCGGATCGCCGTGCGGCGGTCAATGTCGATCCTTGCTCTGACGCTGTCGCCCGCCTTCAGCACGCCCGTCTCAAGGGTGCAAAGGTGGATGTAAACGCCGTCGCTCTTTTTGGTGTCGTTGACCGTGAGTGCGACGCCGTCGGCGGTAAGCATACCCGTATCGCCGACCTGACCGCCACCCTCACCGTAAAACACGGTGCGGTCGAGGATTACGGTGCATTCACCCTCGTTGACGCTGTCGACCGTGCGGTCGTCGGAGAGGATCGCAAGCACGCGCGCCTCGGTCTCGTTTTCGGTATAGCCGACAAAGTCGGTCTTGGGAAGATCGTTGAGAAGCGATTTTTCGGAATCCGACCAGCCGCTGATGTTACCGCGTGCGGCACGCGCACGGACGCGTTGCTCCTCCATCAGGGCGCGGAAGCCGGCCTCGTCAAGCGAGAGCCCTGCCTCCTCCGCGATTTCACGCGTGAGGTCGTAGGGGAAGCCGTAGGTGTCGTAAAGCTTGAAGGCGTCGGCACCGTCAAGCAGAGTCTTGCCGTTCCCCTTCGCCCTTTCGATCAGCTCGGAGAGGATCGAAAGACCAGCGTCGATCGTTGCGTTGAAGCGCTCCTCCTCAAGCGAAATGACCTTCAAGATATAGTCGCGCTTTTCACGGAGCGCGGGATATGCGTCTGCCGATTCGCCGATGGCGACCTCGCAAAGCTCGGGCAAGAAGCGGCGCTCAATGCCGAGCAGCTTGCCGTGGCGGCAGGCGCGGCGCAGAATGCGGCGCAGAACGTAGCCGCGTCCCTCGTTCGACGGAATAACACCGTCGGAGATCATAAAGGTCGCGCTGCGGACGTGGTCGGTGATCACGCGGATCGAGACGTCGTTGTCGGCATCCTTGCCGTAAGACTTGCCCGCGATGGCGCAGACAGAATCCAGCACCTTGCGGATCGAGTCGACCTCAAACATATTGTCAACGCCCTGCATTACGCACGCAAGACGCTCAAGCCCCATACCCGTGTCGATATTCTTCTTGGCAAGCTCGGTATAGTTGCCGTTGCCGTCGTTGTTGAACTGCGAGAAAACGTTGTTCCAGATCTCCATAAAGCGGTCGCAGTCACAGCCGGGGCGGCAGTTCGGCGAGCCGCAGCCGTACTTTTCGCCGCGGTCAAAGTAGATCTCCGAGCAGGGACCGCAGGGACCCGAGCCGTGCTCCCAGAAGTTGTCCGCCTTCCCAAGGCGCGTGATGCGCTCTGCGGGCACGCCGATGACCTTGTTCCAAAGCTCGTACGCCTCGTCGTCCTCCTCGTAGACCGAGGGCCAAAGCAGCTCCTCGGGGATCGCGAGCCACTCCTTCGAGGTCAGAAATTCCCAAGCCCACGGAATCGCCTCGTTTTTGAAATAG
>JAFTLE010000006.1 GCA_017452895.1 Clostridia bacterium | reverse complement strand
CTGGGCCTGTCGCGGTACGGTAGTGCCGCGAGGGAGCCCCGTAATCCGCTCCAAAAAGAAAGCCCACATCACAGGATGTGGGTTTTGTTTTTGGTTTCGGATGGGTGAGCAAGTAAAAACATCACGGTGTGATGTTTTTACGCAGCGATACCCCAAAAGCAAGGAGTGTGCCAAGCCGTCGCTTGGACGGAGAAGGCAAACGACTATGCGACTGGGGAGGGCACACAACTGCAATTTCCGCAAGCCCGCCGATACCCACCAAGCAGTATCTGTGCAAATATCCGCGAAGCGCAGTAGCAAAAAGCGTGATACTCTTAACGGAGTATCACGCTAACTCTATTCGCCTGCGGCGAGTTATATTGCTACGCAGTTATATTCGGCTTACGCCGAGTGGTATTCGCTACGCGAGCTTTAAGGCGAATAGAATATCACTGCGAGCATCGCGAGCAATATCACTTCCCGCAAGGGAAATATCACTCTTTGCGGAAGCAAAGAATATCACTTTTATACAACAGAAAAAGAGAGAACGTTTCGGCTACGAACCGATTTGTTCTCTCTTCTGTCATTATAAGGGTTTGGGCTTAGCTCTTAATGTGTTTGACCGGTCAAATGCGATGCTTGCACTTTTATGAAAGTGAAAATTCTCCGTTAAGGACATCACCCATTTTGCACGGAGCTTTTTTATTCGATTGACTTACCCTCGGTCAGCGTTTTTAGCTTTGAGAAGAACAGATACGCCGAAAGGATAAAGAGAAGACCGAGAAAAATCGAGATCGGTCCCATATAGGGAAGCCTTGGTAGGGGAACCGTCGAGGTGCCGAGCTTGTCAAGATTTGCGGGTACCAGCTCATAGAGCGTCTGCGTATAGAGCAAAACGCAGGAAAAGAGCGTCGAAACACAGCCGAGTGCGGTAAAAGCCGAAAGATACGCGCGCGCGCGCCCGTATTCCTGTCGCTTCGTTTGAGAAATGAGGGCGTCCGCGGGAAGGCGGAGATGTTCCGAGGTAAGATAGCGGAACAAAGCGGCAAGCAGGAAAATGAATGCCGCGGCGGAAAGAATCGCAAAAACCGTATAAGCGGTATAAAGCGTATACGCGCCGTCGTTCATATTGACGGCGTTGTAGGTGCCGTGCATGTGCAAAAAGACAAAGTGGAGAAGATCGGAAAACAGAGCAAGCACGAAACAAAGAATCGCCGCGACCACCGCCACCCTCTTTTTCGGGGTGCGCCCGGGTAAAGCAAACAGAACGAAAAGAAGGCAGGCCCCCGCTAAAAACTCGGGGAACAACGGCACCGCATCGATCACAAGATCAAGCGTAAAGACCGCAGCGACCGTACCGAGTGCCATTGAGAGCGAAAAGCGGTGTGCCCGCGCCGCGCAGAGATAATTTTCTCGATTTTCCGCAATCGTTTTTGCAAAGTAAGCGTTACATTTTTCGTCTTCACGCATCAGACGTAGCTGGTCACGTAGATAGCTGAGAAAGATGCCGCCGAAAAGGAGCGACACGAGAGCAGACCCAACGGTCAAAAGGGCATATCTGCCCGTGCTGACCGGCATTTTTGACAAAAGTGCCAAAAAACTCGGCAAAAGTTCAAGGCAGGCGCGTGCGATCAGAAACACGTAGGTCAGCCCGTGGAGAAGCCCCGTGGGCCGCCCGCTGCGCATCTGCACGGCGGAGAGAATGCCCTCACGCTCACCGAGATAGTCAAGCGCCGAAAAGAGACGGGAGAAGGCAGAGAGCAGAAAAATGCTCTCGAGGATCGCAAACCCAAGCACGAGAAGCGCGACGGTCGCGCGGGCGCGGCTCTGTGCGTCGGTCGGTGAAAGCGTAGAGGTGCTTGTCCACATCGACAAGACCGCCGCCATCGCAGGGAAGCGTAAAAGAGTGATATACCCCGCCTTCGTAAAGGCACGCTCCGCATCTCCGAAGGCGGGCACCCACGCCCCAATCGGACGCAGGGCGGCGGCGATCAGAAAGAGTCCGATGCAGTCGGGCAAAAGGTCAATCGTGTGAAAGGAGGGAAGTGCGAGAAAAAGTCCGCCAAGCAGAAGATATCCGTAGCGGAAGCCGCTTGCATGCTTCATTTCTTTTTTCTCCTTTTCTTTTCGATCCGCGCGCGCAGCTTCGCGTTTTCCTCCTCACCGCGGCGGCGTGCGAACTCCTCCTCCATCGCGTCGGTCTTCTTCTGAATGCGGTTGATGATGCCGATGCGCGACTCGCAGCGCTCCATCTCTTCATCCCCCTCGGGGCAGATCCACATATAGCAGGAGAAGATCAGCTTTGCGTTGAGAAAATGTACGACCAGCCCGACGAGCAGAGCAGGGAGCATTGAATAGATCACGATCCGCCCGATGAGCGAGCCCGTGTCGAAGGAAAGATTCGCAAACACATAAAGTGCGTAATAGATCGCCGTAAAGATGCGATTGCGCATCGCGGGCAGGCGCAGGGCTCCGATATCCGTTGCGACCGCAATGCGGTCGATCGCGATCAGAAGCTCCAGCGTGAAATAAAGAAAGGTCATTGCGCGCAGGGCGGGATTGATATTCGTCATATAAAAATCGCCAAACGAGCTGCCAAACATCGAAAGCATCGTGAAAACGAAGGAAACGGCGGCAGGGATCGCGGCAAATAGATCTGCGATCAGAACGCGGCGAAACCGCTCCTCGAAGGGAACGAGCTTCGTCAGTCCGAGCGCCATCAAAAGACATGCAAACAGGTCGGTATACCACGAAAACGGGTTAAAGAGCAGAATATATCCGACGAAAAGAGTTCCAAATCCCATGGTTACTCCTTTTCAGCGTCCGCTGCGCCACAGCATTTTTTATACTTTTTGCCGCTTCCGCACGGGCAGGGATCGTTGCGCCCCACCTTTTGCGATCTGGCGGGCCTTTTCGGGGCTGCGGACTTGCCGCCCTCAAAGCCTGCCATCGTCGGCTTCGCGACCTCAACGCGCTCAAGCTTCTGCTGCGGCATTGCCGACAGGACCATACGCACGGTCGACTCGCGGATATCCGCGATCATTTCGTCAAACATATCCGCACCGACCAATCGGTACTCGGTGATCGGGTTTCTTTGCGCGTAGGCGTTGAGTCCGACCTCGCCCTTCAGCTCCTCCATCGCGTCAAGATGTGCCATCCACTTGGTGTCAACGTTACGAAGCAGGATGACGCGCTCGATCTCACGCAGTCCGTCGGGGGTGAAAAGCTCCTCCTTCTCGGCAAGACGTGCCTCGGCAATCCCCATCAGTGTTTCGGTGACATCCGCGGGTGTCAGCTCGGCAAGCTCTTCCTTGGTATAGCGCAGATCCTCCTCACAGAGCAGGAAGCCGCGATAATGCGCGCGCAACTCGTCAAGATTCCAATTGAGAGGATTTTCAGCGGAGGTCAGGCGCGCCACCGCCTCACCAATCGAGCCCTCAATCATACGGCGAACCGTCTCGTGCATATCGAGGTTTGAAAGCACCTCGGCACGCTGATCGTAGATGACAGTGCGCTGTTGATTCATGATATTGTCGTATTCCAGCACGTTCTTGCGCCGTGTAAAGTTCAATCCCTCAATACGGCGTTGTGCACCCTCGATCGCGCCCGAGAGAATGCGCACGCTGATTGGCGTATCATCGTCAAGCCCGAAGCGCTGGAGCATCGCAAGCCTTCCCTCGGAGCAGAACAAACGGATCAGATCGTCCTCAAAGGACAGATAAAACTTCGATTCACCGGGGTCTCCCTGACGGCCGCTTCGACCGCGCAGCTGGTTGTCGATACGGCGGCTCTCGTGCCGCTCCGTACCGAGGATGAACAGACCGCCGGCAGCGCGCACGCGCTCAGCCTCGGGCTGAATCTCGATCTTATATTTTTCATAAAGCTCGCGGAACAACGCGCGTGCCGCAATCAGCTCCTCGTTGTCGGTCTCTGCCGAGCCCGTTGCCTCCGCAATCAGCGTCTCGTCGATCCCGCGACGGCGCATCTCGACCTTCGCCATATATTCGGGATTGCCGCCAAGCATAATATCGGTACCGCGTCCCGCCATGTTGGTGGAGATGGTAACGGCACCTTCCTTGCCCGCGCCCGCGACGATCTCAGCTTCCTTTTCGTGGTGCTTGGCGTTCAGCACGGTGTGCTTGATGCCCTCACGCTTCAAAAGTGCCGAAAGCTCCTCGGACTTGTCGACCGATACCGTACCGACGAGAACGGGCTGTCCCTTCGCGTGGCACTCTGCAATCTGACGGATGATGGCACGGTATTTTCCCGCCACCGAGCGGTAGACCTCGTCGTTATGATCGATACGGATCATCGGACGGTTGGTCGGCACCTCCACGACGTCAAGCGCGTAGATCTCGCGGAACTCCGCATCCTCGGTCAGGGCGGTACCCGTCATACCTGAGAGCTTCTTATACATACGGAAATAGTTCTGGAAGGTGATGGTCGCCAGCGTCTTCGATTCCTTCTCGATCTTGACCTTTTCCTTCGCCTCGATCGCCTGATGCAGTCCCTCGTTATAGCGGCGGCCGGGCATCAAACGCCCCGTAAAGGAGTCAACGATGATGACCTGATCGTCCTTCACGACGTAGTCAACGTCGCGCTTCATCACGCCGCGCGCCCGCAGTGCCTGATTGATATGATGGTTAAGCGTCGCATTCTCGGGATCAGAGAGGTTTTCCAGATGGAAAAACGCCTCCGCCTTTTCAATGCCCGAGCGCGTCAGGGTCGCGCTGTGCGCTTTTTCGTCGACGATATAGTCGCCGTCGTACTGTTCGGTATCCTCCTTGCTGTCAAGCTCCTTGATCACGAACTTTTTGAGCGTTGCCGCAAATTTGTCGGCAAGGTCGTAAAGCTCGGTCGATTTTTCGCCCTGACCCGAAATGATCAGCGGCGTTCTCGCCTCGTCGATGAGGATTGAGTCGACCTCGTCCACAATCGCGAAGAAATGGCCGCGCTGTACCATCCGCTCCTTGTAAATGACCATATTGTCACGCAGATAGTCAAAGCCGAACTCGTTGTTCGTTCCGTAGGTGATATCGGCGGCATACGCCTCCTTCTTCTCAGCGGAGGTCTGCCCGTGTACGACGAGGCCCGTTGACAGACCGAGAAAGGCGTAAACGCGCCCCATCTCCTCACTGTCGCGCCGTGCCAGATAATCGTTGACGGTGACGATATGCACACCGCGCCCGGTAAGTGCGTTGAGGTAAGCGGGCAGGGTCGCTACCAGCGTTTTACCCTCACCCGTTTTCATCTCGGCAATACGCCCCTGGTGGAGCAGAATACCGCCGATCAGCTGCACGTGGAAGGGACGCTTCCCAAGCACGCGGGCATCCGCCTCACGCACGGTCGCAAACGCCTCGGGCAGGATCGAATCAAGCGTCGCGCCCGCGTCAAGGCGTGTGCGCAGCGCGTCGGTCATCCCGCGCAGCTCCGCGTCGCTCATTGCGCGGAATCTTTCCTCCAGCGCCTCTATTTTTCTGACGGTCGGCAGTACACGCTTGACCTGGCGGTCACTGTACGTACCGAAGATCTTCCTGAAAAATCCCATATTCTATACCTTTCATGAATGAACTGCATTCAGTTTGCCATCAAAACCTAAATTTAAGTATAATAGCACAAATTACATTATAGCATAGATTTTCCATAAAAACCATATGTTTTTTGAAAAAAATATTGAATAATATAAAAAAAAGAAGGTTTGTGCTTGACAAATTTTTCTGTTGGTGTAAAATGGAGGTAGAAAGGACGGATTTCATCGTGAAGGACATCAACATCGTGCTCTATCAGCCCGAAATCCCGCAGAACACGGGCAATATTGCAAGGACCTGTGCCGCAACGGGCGCCGCTCTGCATATCATCAAGCCGATGGGCTTTGAGATCGATGACAAAAAGCTCAAGCGTGCGGGGCTTGACTATTGGCACCTGCTCGATATCACCTATTACGAGAATATCGAGGAATTTTACGAAAAGAATCCGTCGGCAAATATTTATTATTTTACGACCAAAGCGCCGCGCGCCTATACCGAGGTCATCTATCCAACCCCGACCTACCTCGCCTTCGGCCCCGAAAGCCGCGGGCTTCCCGAAACGCTTCTTGAAAAGCATCCCGACACGGCGCTACGCATCCCGATGCTGCCGAATCTGCGTAGCCTCAATTTGTCAAACTCGGTCGCTGTCGCGGTCTATGAGGTGCTGCGGCAGACCGATTTTGAAAAACTGGAAACCGCGGGTCACCCCCGCACCTTTGAGTGGTAAAAGGAGAAGAACTATGGCACATGTTTCAAAGACCGTAAGAGAACCCGACAAGACCTACATCTACAAGCGTGCAAGCGGCATCGATCTGCCGATGCAGATCTACCTGCCGAAGGACGGAGAGACCAAGAAAAGCCCCGCCCTCATCTGCATTCACGGCGGCGCGTGGGAGGCACTGCGCGAAACGCCCGAGCAGTGGGACGGCGGCTGGATGCGCCATCAGGGCGCGATCGCGGCGGAGCAGGGCTACGTCGGCATCGCGATCACCTACCGCTCGGTCCATCTTGACGGCATCGACGTGCGCGACCTTATCGCCGACTGCGCCGACGCTTACTCCTTCGTCACCAATCTGCCTTATGTCGATACCGAAAAAATCACTCTGATCGGCGACTCCGCAGGCGGTCATCTGGCACTTGAGCTTGCCTTCGACGGCAGACTCCGCCCGCGTGCTGTCGTTGCCTGCAATCCCGTGACCGATCTTACAAATTGGAAGATGACGGGTATGCCGCACGTGCGTGACGCCGCGTCGCCCCTGCTTCACCCCGTGCGTAGCGAGACCGAGTATTTCTTCCTTCATGGGGATTGCGATAAGGTCGTACCGATCGCCGACACCGTCGCAATGCATGAAAAGCTTCGCGCCCTCGGCTGTCGGTCGCGTATGCTCACCGTCAAGGGGGCATCGCACGCTTTTGTCCTCTACGGCTATAAGACCGAGGACACCGTTGTTGACACCTATATGGAGCCGATTCTTGCTTTCCTTGACGAGGTCAACGCCTAAAAAGAAAACCGCAAAAAGCTCCGAAAACGGAGCTTTTTGCGGTTTTGGGCATCCCGAGGGTTTCTCGCACAAAAAAAGACCGACGGACAACTGTCCATCGCCAACCGTTTTCGGCAAACGGAGAAGAAAGACCCGTCATTAAATTCCGTGAGCAGAGAACATCTGTGCGAGAGACGGGTAAGCGAGGCGAAAACAGTTGAGAACTGTTTTCGGCGACGTGCCCGAGCAGGGCAAGGAGTGTCGGAAGCAAATCTATGATTTGCGCGCGAGACAACTATGCTTGCGAGCCGTCGGGGAATCCGAAACCGAATTCTGAGGTTTCGGGTTTCACGGAGGGTTTCTCGCACAAAAAAAGACCGACGGACAACTGTCCATCGGTCTTTTTTTTGGTGCGAGAGACGGGACTTGAACCCGTACGGAAAATCCACACGCCCCTCAAACGTGCGCGTCTGCCAGTTCCGCCACTCTCGCGAGAACGTGACTATTATACACGATGCTTTTGGTTTTGTCAAGCCTTTTTCGGAAAAAATTATTTTTTTTGAGAAAAGCCAAAAACCGAGCTGCAAAGCGCCCACAAGCTTTGCCGCGAAAAACGCCGCAAGCACCGTTTGCCTCGTTGAGTGCCTGCGTAAGGGTGCTGATAAAAACGGTGCAATCGTCCCCTTCCGATAATCGAAAAAGCGTTCTTTTAAACGCTTTTTTTATTGACAATGAACGCTCGGCGTTATATAATGAAAACGATTATAAAAAGTGAGGATAAACCGATGCTGTGTCCGAAAAACAGATCCGAAAGGCCTGCTCCTTCGCTTTTCGATACATCCCTTTAGCGCGCTTCACCTTATCGGTTATACGCACACGTGGTTTGGTCCATCTGTATGGCGTAGCGAGGGCGGGAATGACAGCTACGAGTGCCGCATTACCGAACGCGGACCTCTGTCTGCAAACCGTCTGCTGAGGATTGCCGAAAAACAAGAGCTTTTTGCGCAATTTTTATGTAGAATTTAGTTTTTTGGTATATAATCAATCTTAATTTATTTACAAGAGGAAAACAATGCTTGAACTGAAAAACATTACGAAGGATTATCCCGCAGGAGACAGCGTGGTACACGCCCTGCGCGGCATCGATCTCACCTTCCGTCGGAGCGATTTCGTTTCGATCCTCGGACCGTCGGGATGCGGCAAGACAACGTTGCTCAACATCATCGGCGGTCTTGACCACTACACCTCGGGCGACCTTTTCATCAACGGCCGCTCCACGAAGGATTTTAAGGACAGAGATTGGGATACCTACCGCAACCACTCGGTCGGCTTCGTATTCCAGAGCTATAATCTGATCCCTCACCAGACCGTTTTGCAGAACGTTGAGCTTGCGCTGACTCTCTCGGGCGTTGCCAAGGCGGAGCGCCGTGCGCGCGCCATCGCCGCGCTGGAGGAGGTCGGGCTCGGGGAGCAGATCCACAAGCGCCCCGCGCAGATGTCGGGCGGTCAGATGCAGCGCGTCGCCATCGCGCGCGCCCTCGTCAACGATCCCGATATCATTCTGGCAGACGAGCCGACGGGTGCGCTTGACAGCGAGACCAGCGTGCAGGTTATGGAGCTTTTGAAAAAGGTTACCGAAAACCGTCTGGTCATTATGGTCACGCACAACCCCGACCTTGCTGACACCTACTCCACCCGCATCATCCGCATGGTGGACGGTAATATCACCAACGACACCCACCCGCTTTCCGACGCAGAGCTTGCCGCAGAGCGCGCAAATGACGTGCGTCTTGCTGAGGAGGCGGCCCTCGCCCTCGCCGAAAACAAGAAGACGAAGATCAAAAAACGCTCCTCGATGTCCTTCGGCACGGCGTTTATGCTCTCGCTCAAGAATCTCTTTACCAAGAAGGGGCGCACGCTCCTCACCTCCTTCGCGGGTAGCATCGGCATCATCGGTATCGCACTCATCCTCGCCGTCAGCACGGGCACCAATGCTTACATCGACGCGGTGCAGGAGGAAACGCTTTCCTCCTACCCCATCACGCTGGAGTCGCAGACCGTTGACCTGACCGCACTGATGCAGAGCTTTATGAACGCCACGAACGAATCGAGCGATCATTCGCTTGATAAGGTTTACAAAAAAATGGCAATCAGCAATATGCTCAACGCCATTTTGAATCTCGAAACGCACGAAAACGACCTGCAATCCTTCAAAACGCACCTTGAAAACGAGCTGAAGAAGGAGGATGCCACCTTAAAAGATGCCGTCAACGGCGTCTCCTATAACTATCCGCTCGACCTTTTGATCTACACGAAAAACGTGGACGACACCATTATCGTTTCCGACACGCAGGCGTTAATGGTCAAAATGGTCGCCGCCATTATGGGTACGACCCCCGAGATCATCGAGCAAAGCGGCTCAACGATGATGGTGCAGGGCGTCACGCTCTGGCAGGAGCTTCTGAAGGGCACCGACGGCTCGCACGTCAACGATCTTTTGAAGGATCAGTATGAGCTTGTCAACGGCGATTGGCCGAATGACTATAACGAGGTCGTTCTGGTCCTCGACGAGAACAACGAGCTTGACGATTTGACGCTCTACGCTCTCGGCCTTCTGCCCGAATCGAGCATTCAGGAGATCATTGATGCCGTAACGAAGGGCAAGGAGATTCCGACGAAGGCAGAGTCTTGGTCCTACGACGAGATCCGTCAAATGACCTTCAAAACCATCCTCGGTGCGGATTGCTATCGCAAGAATGCGGACGGCACCTACACCGACCTGCGCGAAACGCCCGAGGGGCTTGCGTATCTTTACAACGATAGGGCGATCACCCTGCGCGTCTCGGGCATCATCCGACCGAGCGACAAGGCAACCACAACAATGCTGACGGGCTCGATCGGCTACACCGCCGCCCTGACCGAGGAGGTCATTCGCCGTGGCGCTGAAAGCGACATCGTCAAGGCGCAGCTTGAAAATCCCGAGATTGACGTTCTGACGGGTCGCCCTTTCCGTGACAACGATCTTACGAATGCGGAAAAGAAGGCGGCACTTCTCTCCCACATCAGCAAGATGACCGATCTTGAGAAGATCGCGACCTACACCGCGATCTGTTGCATCATGGATCCCGATCTGCTGAAAACGCAGACCGACGCGGTGATGCAGGAGAAGGACGTTGCCGCAATGCGTACCGAGCTGATTGGCATCTACGTTCAGCAAACGGGTATGAGCACGGACCTGATCGCTGAGCATATCAACGGTCTTTCCGACGACGAGGTCAAGGCGGCATACCGCCAGATCGCAGAGGCGGGCGTGCAGCAGGCATACGCCGCACAGGTCATGGCACAGCTCGCGCAAATGGATGCACCGACGAAGCTCGCGGCGTTTGAGGCGGCACTCGCCACCTACACCGACGAGCAGTTCGGCAGCTACTACGATGCCGTCGTAGAGTTCTCCGATGCGAGCTATGACGAGGTGCTCCGCGCCATCGGCGCGGCAGATCTTGCCGTTCCCTCTATGATCAATATCTACGCCTCCTCCTTTGAAAACAAGGACGTTATCGAGAAATTCATTGCGGATTACAACGTCGGCAAGGAGGATTACGAGCAGATCCGCTATACCGATTACGTCGGACTTCTGATGGGCTCGATCACCACGATCATCAACGCCATCACCTACGTCCTGATCGCCTTCGTCGCGATCTCGCTGATCGTCTCCTCGATCATGATCGGCGTCATCACGCTGATCTCGGTGCAGGAGCGCACCAAGGAGATCGGTATTCTGCGCGCGATCGGCGCGTCGAAGGGCAACGTATCGAGCATGTTCAATGCGGAAACCATCATCATCGGCTTTGCCGCGGGTCTTGTCGGCGTCGTATTCACCTACCTCGCCTGTATCCCGATCAATCTGATTCTCTACGCATTGACCGACATCGCAAGCCTTCGCGCCTTCCTCTCGCCGTGGTCTGCGATCATTCTGATTGCCATCAGCGTCGTTTTGACGCTCATCGCGGGTATCATCCCCTCGCGCAGCGCGGCGAAGAAGGATCCCGTTGTGGCCCTTCGCACCGAATAAGCGCGAACTCCGCCGCACAAAGATAAAAAAGGAGCAGAGAAGCTTTCTCTGCTCCTTTTTCTCTTCCTGGCTCTCTCCGCCCTTTGTAATAGTATATAATCGGAGTGATTTGGAGATTTAATAATTGTATAACAAATAAAGGAGATCAAACATGGGCATTTTTGACGTCTTGAACCTGATCTGTGGCCTTGCTCTCTTCCTGTTTGGTATGGAGGTTCTCGGCAACGCGCTGAAAAAAACCGCGGGACGACAGCTCAAAACCATTCTCGGCAATCTTACCTCAAATAAGCTCAAGGGATTTTTACTCGGTCTCGGCGTGACCGGCGTGATCCAGTCCTCCTCCGCCACGACGGTTATGGTCGTCGGCTTCGTCAACTCGGGCAGTATGACGCTCGGACAGGCAGTCGGCGTTATTATGGGTGCCAACGTCGGCACCGCTGTTACCTCTTGGATCACCGCCCTTTCGGGAATCGATTCGGCAGGCACCACTGTCGGCCTTTTGCAGTGGCTGAAGCCTGATGCATGGATGCCTATCCTCGCACTCATCGGCATCTGCCTTCTGATGTTCGCGAAGAATGGCAGAAAGCAGGATATCGGAACCATCCTGCTCGGCTTCGCCGTTTTGATGGTCGGTATGGACGTGATGTCGGGTGCCGTTTCAGGTCTTAAATCGAGCGAGTCTTTCCAAAGCATCCTCGTGATGTTTGAAAATCCGATCCTTGGCGTTTTGGTCGGTACTGTCGTTACTGCAATCGTTCAGTCCTCCTCCGCCTCGGTCGGCATTCTGCAATCGCTCACAATGACGGGTGCGATCTCCTACGGCAGCGCGATTCCGATCATTTTGGGTCAGAACATCGGTACTTGTGCGACCGCCCTGCTTTCCTCCATCAGCGCGGGCAAAAACGGCAAGCGCGCCGCCTTCGTGCATCTTTACTTCAATATTATATGTGTCGTTCTCGTGCTGTCAGCTTTCTATCTGCTCAATTTCATTTTCAAATTCGCCATCGTCAACTCGATCATCAATCCGTGGGGCGTTGCCGCGGTACACACCGTCTTTAAGCTGATTTCGGTTGCTATTATGGCACCTGCGACAAAGCTTCTCGAAAAGCTTGCTTGCCTGACCGTTCGCGGCTCCGACGATGACAAGGATCGATTCACTCATATGCTGGACGAGCGCCTGCTTGATACCCCCGGGGTTGCACTTGCCCGCGCGCGCGCCGTCACCGCTGAAATGGCAACGCTTTCGGTTGCCTCGCTGAAGGATGCGCTTGCTTTGTTCGATGGGTATGACGAGAAGAAGACTGAAGACATTCGGAAGGCGGAGGATACCGTCGATATCTATGAGGACGTCCTCGGCTCCTACCTCGTCAAGCTCTCCTCGCAGGATATGACACCGCAGGACAGCCACGAGGTCACGAAACTGCTCCATATGATTGGCGACTTTGAGCGCATTTCCGACCACGCGGTTAACCTGCTGGAGTCGGTTGAGGAGCTGCGGGAAAAGAAGCTCGACTTCTCAGAGGAGGCAAAGCGCGAGCTTTCCGTGCTATACAGCGCAATCAGTGAGATCGTTACCATCACCACGGACTCCTTCGTTTCCTCGGATCTGTCGCTTGCCGCACGCGTTGAGCCGTTGGAGCAGGTGGTCGACTATCTCAAGGACTTCATCCGCCACAGCCATATCAAGCGTCTGCAAGAATCAAAATGTACCATTGAGCACGGCTTTGTCCTCTCCGATGTTCTTACGAGCCTTGAGCGTGTCTCCGACCACTGCTCGAATATCGCGGGCTGCTACATTAAGCTGTCGCTTCACGACGATCTCAGCGTCCACGAATATCTCAACAAGATCAAAACAGGCGGCGAGGAGTTCCACCGTATGTACGGCGAGTATATGCAAAAATACGCAATTTAAGCAAAGCGGCTGTCTCAAATATGCTTTGAGACAGCCGCTTTCTTTACCGCTTGGACGCGCCCGCTACCAGCGCCATCGTAAATGCGCCGGCAGAGCTGCCGACCAAAAGCCCGACCAAAAATTGCAGCACAAATTCTCCCCCCGATCGCTTTCGCTCATGTTCTAGTATAGTATGCTCGAAAAATTAAAAAGTTAATCAAAAAAACTCCCCGAATTGCTTCGGGGAGTCGAACAAACGTCTTAGCCGTTGTTCTTAATGTCGTTCTCGTACTTTTCGATCATCTTCTTGACCATCTGACCGCCAACAGAACCGGCCTGACGGGAGGTAAGATCGCCATTGTAACCGTTCTTCAGGTTGACACCAACCTCCGCAGCGGCCTCCATCTTGAAACGATCAAGCGCGGCCTGTGCCTCGGGAACTACTACTTTGTTCTTAGACATTGTAAAATCTCCGTTTTAGGATATCTATATTTTCGAGAGCCGTCGCGGTGCTCTCGATGGGGCGCCGTGTAACTCTCTGCTATTATTGTTATCAGCATCAATTAAAATATGAAAGGTAATTTTTTGTGAAATTCAAGCCGTAGTCTGCACCTTTTTCAGCCTTGACAGGGAAGGGCGCGGTCACGCTTAATATTACCCCGAACTCCACCATTTAATAAATGTGGAATAACGCGTTTTTTGTAAATCTCCTTATCTTTTTGAAAAAAAGCCAAAAAAATTTCAAAAAGCCCTTGACAAGGGGGCGCTTGTTTGATATAATACCAAAGCACCCACAAAAAGGGACCCTTTTCGAGGGTGCGGTAAACGCGAGCGAAAAAGAATTGAAAAAACTTTTGAAAAAGGTATTGACAAAGCTTTAGCGCTTGTGTATAATAAGAGAGTCGCCGACTTCCGGGAGGGAGTAAAGCGCGGCAGAAAACGGTCTTTGAAAATTGAACAACAGAAATTTCGAGCACTGAAAAGAAGTGCGAAGAGATCTCGTTAAGAAACACTTTGAAAACTCAAAAAGTAAGAGAAAGCTAAGAACAAATTAGCTCTGAAAAAGGTTTTAGGACGGAAGTCTTAAGATAGAATTTTTTAGAGAGTTTGATCCTGGCTCAGGATGAACGCTGGCGGCGTGCATAACACATTCAAGTCGAACGAGCTATAGAAATATAGCTAGTGGCGGACGGGTGAGTAACGCGTGAGCAATCTGCCTCTGTGTACGGGATACCAACCGGAAACAGTTGTTAATACCGTATGATGTATGGGGAACGCATGTTTTTCATACCAAAGATTTATTGCACAGAGATGAGCTTGCGTCCGATTAGGTAGTTGGTGGGGTAACGGCCTACCAAGCCGACGATCGGTAGCCGGACTGAGAGGTTGAACGGCCACATTGGAACT
>JAFTLE010000005.1 GCA_017452895.1 Clostridia bacterium | reverse complement strand
GCCCGACGCCGTATCCAGCAGCTCGGTATCGTCGCCGAAGATGACGCGGATGGCGCTGACATCGGCATCCTTTACCGCGATGTAGCTGCGGCAGGCAAAGTTGCCGAAGTCAACGGGGGTGCGGCTGTCGGCAGGGATGAAGGGGGCAACATCGGCAAGCGGCGAGAGCCCCGCGGCGATATTCGTGATATCGGCAACGACGGCACTCGCGGTTGCCTCCGCACCCGCGCCGCGGCCGTAGAACATCGCGTCGCCGATGAAGTTGCCGCGCAAAAGCACGCCGTTATAAACGCCGTTGATCGTGCAAAGCGGTGAGTCGGCGGGAACGAGGAAGGGCGCGACCATCACATAGACCTCGCCTGCCTGCTTGCAGAGCATTCTGCCGAGCAGCTTGATCGAGCAACCGACCGATGCCGCCGCTGCAACGTCCTCACAACGGATGCCTGTAATGCCCTCGGTATGAATGCGCTCCGCCGGAATCAGCACGCCGCTGGCAAGCGCCGCCAGAATGGCGATCTTGCGGCAGGCATCAATGCCCTCAACATCGGCGGTGGGGTCAGACTCCGCATACCCCTTCGCCTGCGCCTCCTTCAGCGCGTCGGAGAACGCCGCGCCGTCGTCGAACATACGGGTGAGAATATAGTTGGTGGTACCGTTGAGGATACCGCTGATCTCGCTGATGCGGTTGTGGCGCAGCTCGGTGAGAATCGGGCGCAGGACGGGAATGCCGCCGCCGACGCTTGCCTCAAAGCAGTAATGCACGCCGTGCTTTTTCGCCAGCGCGAGCAGCTCGTCCCCGTGGGTGGCGACCAGCTCCTTATTCGAGGTGACGACCGACTTGCCCGCCTTCAGCGCGCGCTTCGTAAGATCGTAGGCGTGGGTAACGCCGCCGATGACCTCTGCCACGATCGAGACCTCGGGATCCTTCAAGATTGGCGTGATATCGTGCACGATCCTGTCGGCAAAGGGGCTGTCGGGGAATTCTCTGATATCGAGAATATATTTGACCGACAGCGAAAGACCGAGGCTTTTTTCAATATGCTCGGCGTTTTCCGTCAAAAGGCGCGCGGTACCGTTACCGACTACGCCAAAGCCAAGAATTGCTACCTGTATCATAAATGCTCCTTAAACTGAAAAGACATCGTTTTTTTGATTGGTATCTTATTGTATCACAGTTTCCGTCAAAATGCAACAAAAATATTTTTTTATTTTTCGTATGGGGGCATTCGGCTCATTCCGCCGTCGGCGCGGCGCCGACCGTGATCCGTACCGTCGCGACCTCGGAGTAATTTCCGTACGCGTCGCGCACCACGTAGGAGAAGACGTCCTTTCCCGTGTAGCCGTCCTTCGGCTCATAGACGAAATCGCCGCGTTCGGCATCGGTGATCTTCAGCCTGCCCCGCTTCGGGTAGGCGACTACGAGATAGGTGAGCGCATCCCCCTCGGGATCTGCGCCCGAGAGCGCACCGCGAAGCTCGCTGTCCTTCGTCGCCGCGGCGCTAAAGGAAACCTCACCCACCGTCGGGGCGTAGTTGACGCGTTCGTGAAAATAAAGCGTGCAGGGAATCGCCTCGCCGCCCGCGTAGCCGCCGCAGGTAACGCTGAAGTCGGCACGCTCTACAAGCGCGTCGGCGGGGATGAAGCGCAGCCGCTCAAGCTGTGCGGTGTTGAGCGTTTGCCCTGCCGACACGCGTGCCCCGTCAAGCGTTAAGACCCCCGCCCGCGTGTCGGGGAGTGAGGTGACGGTGACCGTGTCGATCTCCGTAACGCAGAGCGCTTGCTTGAAATCGGCAAGAGAGAAGCGCATCGGCTCGCCCGCGATGCCGCTTTTTATAAGCGCGACGCAGGGTGACAGATGAAGCGTCGCCCGCGTGAGCGTGAAGGCGGCGGGGCACAGGGTGACGGCAGAAAGCAGAAGAAGACAGACGGAGAGAAGCAGGATTCTTTTTTTCATTTCGTTTCCTCTTTGATCCTTAGAATTTGCATATAGTCTTTTCCAAGACGGGAAAAAATATGCAGACAGTCTAAAAATGTAAAGATATATTTACATTTTTAACTGTGATTTAAGAGAAAAACGAGAGTTTCGCTCTTTTTATCAATTCTCCTTGATTTTTTTCCGTCTTTCATTTATAATATACATTATGTAGCGGGAGGAAGGAGGATCACGGTATGTTTGGTTATGTCAAGCCCTACGCCCCCGATCTTTATGTGCGGGAATACGAGCTGTACCGTGCGACCTACTGCGGCGTTTGTAAGAGTATGCGCCGTCATACGGGCATCTTTTCGACCCTGACGCTCAGCTACGACAGCGTCTTTCTCGCGCTCGTGCGGATGCTGTACGGAGACCGAAGGATTGAGGTGGAGGATCGCCGCTGTATCGCGCATCCCCTCCGTCGGCGGAAGTCGCTGCGGGAAAACGCGGCACTCGAATACACTGCACGTACCTCGGCGATCCTGATCGCCGAGAACATCCGCGACGATCTGCACGACCGCGGATTTTTCAAGCGACTGCGCGCCCTGCTGCTATACCCCTATGCGGCGCACGCGGCACGCCGCGCACGGATGCCCGCGCTGCGGGCGCAGATCCGTGAGAGTCTGTCGCGCATTTACGAAATGGAGAAGCGTGGGGAGACCTCGGTCGACACGGTGGCATCCGTCTTCGGCGAGCTGCTCGGCACGGTTTTCTGCGCTGAGATCTGCGAGGAGGATCGCGAGACCCTCTACGATATCGGGCACGCGCTCGGCTGTTATATCTACGCCGCCGATGCGGCGGAGGATTACGAGGACGACCGCCGACGCGGTGCGTACAATCCCCTCGTTTTAGCCTACGGCGGCGAGCCGCTGACAGACGAACGGAGAAAAACCCTCCACACCTCGCTTTTGCTGACCCTACAGCGCCTGTCGGGTGCTGTTGAATATCTGCCGCTTGACGGTGCGGACGCCGTTGAGCATATTCTGAAAAATACCGTATACGTCGGGCTACCGAATCGGCTTTCCTTTCTGCAGGGAACGCCGTCCGACGGAAAGAAAGGATCAAAATGACAGACCCCTACAAGCTGCTTGGCATTACGCCCGATGCCACCGATGAAGAGATCAAGGCCGCCTATCGCAAGATGGTGCGAAAGTATCACCCCGACAACTACACAGCCGACGACGCAATGCGCGAGATGGCGAACGCTAAGATGCAACAGATCAACGAGGCGTACGATAGAATCCAGCTCGAGCGTGAGAGACGGGGCTACGCGGGCGGCGGTGCCGAACGGGCGCATTCCACCTACACCGACCGCACCTTCAACCCGATCTACAACGATGTGAGGAAGCTGATCAACGCAGGGCGCTTTGCCGATGCGGACGGTATCCTCACGCGCTTGCCGCCCGTCGACCGCGACGCGGAGTGGCACTTTCTCAAGAGCATTGTTTTGATGCGCCGCGGCTTCGCCAACGACGCGATGCGTGAGCTTGAGACCGCCTGCGGAATGGACCCCGGCAATCAGGAATATCAGCAGGCGAAGGAAATGTTCAACCGTCAGGCAAACGGCTACGGCAGCACCTATTACGGCGACGGACAGCGCCCCGCGATGCAGGGCGGCTGCTCGACCTGTGATCTCTGCCTCGGTCTGATGTGCGCCGACGCGTGCTGTGATTGCGCGGGCGCGGGCTGCGGTTGATGCGCCGCACGAAAAAGCTGACGCTCTCGGCAATCCTTTCCGCACTCGGTGTACTGCTTCTGGCACTCGGCACGCTCTCGGCGGTGCTGGACCTCACGGCGATCGCGCTTGCGGCACTTCTCGTTCTGTTCGCCGCGATCGAGATGCGTACGCCCTATCAGCTCCTCGTGGCGGCGGCGACGGCAACGCTTGCCCTTTTGTTGCTTCCCGACAAGAGCGTGGCGCTGTTGTATCTGCTCTTTGGCGGCGCGTACCCGATCCTCAAGGAGCTTGCGGAGCGACTGCCGCGGCGACTCGCGTGGGTCGTCAAGATCGCCGTTTACAATTTGCTTTTTTTTGCGGCGGGTGCACTGCTTTTTTGGCTCTTTGGGCTTGACCTCTCACAGTACAGCCTCGGCGGACGGCTTCCGAACGCCGCAGTCGTCGCGCTTGGCGTTTTATTTTTCGAGGGGCTGCTCCTTCTTTACGACTTGGCACTCACCCGCGTGCGGCTCTGGTATTTTTGTCGCTTGCGGAATAAAATACTCCCGATTTTGAAATAGAGGAATTATGATAATAGAGGAATTATGATAAAAGTAGGATTCGTTTCCCTCGGCTGCTCCAAGAATCTCGTGGACACCGAGGTGATGCTCAAGAAACTAATCGATGCGGGGTACGAAATCACCCCCGAGGACACCGAGGCTGATGTGGTGATCGTCAATACCTGCGGCTTTATCCAAAGCGCGAAGGAGGAGGCGATCGAGACCATCCTCGACCTCGCGTGGCTCAAAAAGAACCGAAATCTGCGCGCGATCATCGCAACGGGCTGTCTTGCCGAGCGTTACCGCGAGCAGATCCTCACGGAGATGCCCGAGGTAAGCGCAGTGCTTGGCGTCGGCAGTCTTTCAAGGATCGCGGAGGCGGTGGAGGCCGTTTTGCGCGGCGAGAGCTTCAGCGCGTTTGATGATAAGGAGAAATCCCCGCTTGGCGGTGAGCGCGTGCTGACCACGCCCGAGCATACCGCGTACTTAAAAATTGCAGAGGGCTGTGACAACCGCTGTACCTACTGCGCCATTCCCCTGATCCGCGGCGGCTTCCGCAGCAGACGGATTGAGGATATCGTTGCCGAGGCGCGGGAGCTTGAGGCACTCGGTGTCAAGGAACTGAATCTGATCGCGCAGGATACCTCGCGCTACGGACTCGATCTGTACGGCGAGTATAAGCTTGCCGAGCTTGTCCGCGCGATCTGCTCGGCGACCGCGATTCCGTGGATCCGTCTGCTCTACTGCTATCCCGATAAGATCACAGACGAGCTTGTCGCGGAGCTTGCCGAGAATCCGCGCTTGCTCAAGTATATGGATATTCCCGTTCAGCATATCAGCGACCGCATTCTGTCGCTGATGAACCGCCACGGCGACAGCGACCTCATCCGCGATACGGTGAAGCGTCTGCGCGACGCCGTGCCCGACATCACCCTGCGTACCACGGCGATCGTCGGCTTCCCGACCGAGAGTGAGGAGGACTTCGAAGCACTCTGCGCCTTCATCAAGGAGACTGAGTTCGATCGCTTCGGCGCGTTCACCTACTCCGCGGAGGAGGATACCCCCGCCGCCGCGATGCAGGGGCAGATCGACGGACAGACGATGCAGGATCGCTACGATACGCTGATGGAGATCCAGCTTGAGATCAGCGCACGGAAAAATGAGGCGAAGGTCGGGCGGACGCTGACGGTGCTGTGCGAGGGCTATGACCCCGTATCCGAATACTATTACGGCAGAAGCGAAGCCGATGCACCCGACGTGGACGGTAAGGTTTGGTTTACATCTACGAAGAAGCTCACAGCGGGCAGCTTCGTATCCGTGAAGATCAAGGAAGCGATGGACTACGATCTCGTAGGCATCGTAAAATAAAGGAGAAAAAGAAATGGTAAGCAAAGAAAAAAGGACAAGAATGCTGAATCTGCCAAACACGCTCTCCCTGATCCGCGTGGTGCTCGTCCCCTTCTTCATCTTCAGCGTGCTTTTGGAGAGCTACGCGTGGGCGGGCGGCATCGGCGTATGGGGGCGCATCATCCCCGCCGTGGTTTTCTTCCTGACGGCGTTTACCGATATGCTGGACGGCAAGATCGCGCGTAAGTACAACCTCGTGACCGATTTCGGTAAGTTCATCGACCCGCTCGCCGACAAGTTTATGGTCTTCGGTGCGCTTCTCGTGATGGTGATGCAGTACACCTACATCTCCGAGATTTTCGTCTGGGTCGCCGCCGTCGTGATGCTCCGTGAGCTTGGCGTGACCTCGCTCCGCCTCGTGGTCGCGGGCAAAAGCGGCATCGTCGTCGCGGCAAGCTGGTTTGGCAAGATCAAGACGGTCACGCAGGTCGTTGCGATCGAGCTGATCATCCTCGAGCCCGTGATCCTCGATCTGTTCGGCGATTGGTTTGCGAAGGGCTACTATCCGCTCAGCTGGTTCGCAATGGCGGCAATGCTGATCACCACGGTCGCCTCGGGCATCGATTACCTCAAGGCTTATTGGCCGCATATCAATACCAATCAGTAACCACCAATCAAAAAGGGGCTGTCGACGACAGCCCCTTTTCCACAGTCTGTGAAAAACTCTGTGGAAAACTATCCATTTATTTCCATTTATTGCGTAAAATTTCCAAATCGAGCAGAAGCGCACCGCCAAGACCGAGGGTGAAGGCGAGCGAAAACGCCTCAAGCGCGATATGTAGGTGGCGTGCGATCCAGAGCGCATCGGCAAAAAGCAGGGTCCCCAGCATAAAAAGCAGTGTGAGGAGGCTGGAAAAGAGCAGTAAAAGCAGCGGTGCGCGGGATAGACTGTGGGTTTTTCGGCTCGTGCCGCGCCAAGGTTTCATCGTGACCTCCTTTTTTCTTTGATTGTAGCACAGTGCGCGGCGGATGTCATTACAAAAAATTCGGCAGGGCTGCCAAGCGCTTCCACAACAAACTTTTTGCAAAAACATGACAAACGGGTGCGGGCTTTGTATAATATTGTTGTAATAAGATTAAGGGGGTAAAGTACCCTCGGGGAATCGATAAAGGAGATTTTTGATATGGCATTTTGCAGCAATTGCGGAACCAAGCTTGAGGAAAACGAGAAATTCTGCCCGAACTGCGGTACGCAGCGCGAGCAGGTCGCAAACGCACAGAACGCGGAGGCATCTGCCGAGCCGCAGGTTGTGGTCAACAACGGCAATCAGAATGAAAATTACAACGCCGCGGTGATGGGCGCATCGGGCAAACTTGACACGCCATCGCTCGTGTGGTCAATCATCAACCTGATCGTCTGCTGTCAGCCGCTCGGTATCGCGTCGCTGATTCTGACCATCCTTGCCAAGGAAGCGCCGACGGCGGCGGATGAGGAGAAGAAGCTGAAGGCGGCAAAGATCTGCAACCTGATCGGTACGATCGGTGCGGCGGTCATTTATTTCTGCTACATCATCTTCTACGTTTTCATCTTTGCGATGGCATCTGCCTGATCTGCGTTTCACCGTGAGATCGCTCACAAAGAAAAGAGCCGTGCGCATCCTCGTCGGGGTCGGTGCTCCCGCCCTGCTTCTGCTCACGGCGCTTTTTGCACTTTGGTTTGAAAAAACGCCGCCCTGCATCTTTTACGAGGCGACGGGGCTTTACTGCGTGGGGTGCGGCACGGGGCGCGCCCTGCTCTCGCTTTTACACGGCGAGCTTTACGCCGCCTTCCGCTATCAGCCGCTCTTGATCCCGCTTCTGCCGCTGATCGCCTATTGCCTTTTGAAATACTATATCGCCTGCGTGCTTGGGCGGGATCTGCTCCCTCTGCCGCGCATCCGCGCACGCTTTGTCGGGATTGCAGTTCTTGTGCTGATTCTTTCGTACTGGATCCTTCGTAATATTCCCGCTTTCCCGTTTTACTATCTTGCGCCGACGGAGGTGTAAAAAACCGCTTGCAAATGTAAACTTACATTTGCAAGCGGTTTTTTATTCGCTGTGTTCGTGGTTAGGAAAACAGTTCAGTAGAAAGATAGCGGTTGCCCGTGTCAGGCAGAAGCACGACGATGCGGCGCCCCTTGTTTTCGGGCTGCCGTGCGAGCCGCTCTGCGGCGGCGAGTGCCGCGCCCGCGGAGATGCCGACGAGCAAGCCGTCGGTGCGCGCAAGCGTTTTTGCGGCGGCGTGTGCCTCCTCCTCCGTGACGGACAGGACCCCATCAATGACCGAACGGTCGAGCGTTTCGGGAACGAAGCCCGCGCCGATGCCCTGCAGACCGTGCGCGCCCGCCGTACCACCCGACAGCACCGCAGAGCGCGACGGCTCAACGGCGAACACGCGGATGCGGGAATCCTGCTCCTTCAGATATCTGCCGACACCCGAGAGCGTGCCGCCCGTACCGACACCCGCGACGAAAAGATCGAGCGTGCCGTCGGTATCCCGATAGATCTCGGGGCCCGTGGTCTTATAGTGCGCGTCGGGGTTTGCGGGATTCTCAAACTGTCCAGCGATAATCGCGCCCTTAATTTCCTTCGCCAACTCCTCGGCGCGGCGGATTGCGCCCGCCATTCCCTCCTCTGCGGGGGTGAGGACCAGCTCCGCGCCGTAGGCGGCAAGCACGCGGCGGCGTTCGATTGACATACTGCTTGGCATCGTGATGATCACCCGGTAGCCGCGCGGCACGGCGACGGCGGCAAGTCCGATACCCGTGTTGCCCGAGGTCGGCTCGATCAGCGTGCCGCCCCGTGTGAGGCGACCCGATGCCTCCGCATCCAAAATCATCGAGAGTCCGACGCGATCCTTGACCGAGCCTGCGGGATTCATACATTCGAGCTTGCCGAGAAGCTCGGCATCTATGCCGCACGCGCGGCAAAAGCCCGTGAGTGATAACAGTGGCGTGTTGCCGATCAGCTCGGCAATCGAGCGATAAATCTTCATAGCGCACCTCTTTTTCAAAAGCTTGTCCCTATTGTACCACATTTTCCGGGCGCATTGCAAGAAAAAGCAGAAAAAAAGCGGATGTGGGCGCTATTTTTTTGCGGCAGCCCTTTACAATCCGCGCTAATTATGATATAATATAGAGTGTATGAATATAACTTAGCGCCGGGGGCGCGGAAAGTGAGGCAGGTATGAAATGCCCTGCATGTGCGGCACAGGACAGCCGCGTGCTTGACAGCAGACCGATTGACGACGGGGCGAGCATCCGCCGTCGGCGTGAGTGCCCTGCGTGCGGCAAGCGCTTTACGACCTACGAGGTCATTGATTCGGTACCGATCACGGTGCTCAAGAAGGACGGCACGCGTGAATTCTTTGATAAGCATAAGCTTGAGTCGGGGCTTCTCAAGGCCTGCCACAAGCGTCCCGTGGATACGGCGGCGCTTGTGCACGAGATTGAGCAGGAGCTGACGAACTCCCTGGTTTCGGAGGTTACGACCTCACAAATCGGCGAGGTCGTGATGAAAAAGCTGCGTGAGATTGACGAGGTCGCCTACGTGCGTTTTGCATCGGTTTATCGGGAGTTTAAGGATGTTGACACCTTCCTTGAGGAAGTCAAGAAAATCATCCGCTCCAAGTAACGGGAGGAAGTATGCTGAAGAGTATGACCGCATTCGGCCGCGGACGGTCGGAGGGCGAGGACAAGGATATTACGGTTGAGATCAAATCGGTCAATAGCCGCTATTTCGACTGCACGGTCAAGTGTCCGCGCGTCTACGCCTCCTTCGAGGAGAAGATTAAGGCGCATATCAAGGAGCGCGCGACGAGCCGCGGAAAGGTCGACGTGTATATCACGGTTGATCGGCACGGCACGGACATCACCGAGCTTGCGCTTGACACGGCGCTTGCCGAAAACTATATCGCAGTGCTACGCCAGCTGCGCGACACGTTCGGACTGCCCGACGACATCAGCGTGATGCGCGTGGCGGCAAACCGCGAGCTGTTCACCGAAAAACGGGTCGAGGAGGATCTCGCCGACGAGTGGGCGCGGCTTTTGCCCGTGCTTGACGAGGCAATCGCGGGCTTTTCCGCAATGCGGGAGGTGGAAGGCAAAAAGGCGGAGGACGACGTGCGTGCGAAGCTCTTGCGCGTTGCCGAGTGTGCGGACCGCGTCGAGGCGATCTCTGCCGCCGACACGGTCGGCTACCGCGACAAGCTCGAGGCGCGCTTGCGCCAGATCTTAAAGGACTCCGAGCTTGAGATCGAGGAGTCGCGCATTCTGACCGAGTGCGCTATCTTCGCCGACAGGATCGCGGTGGATGAGGAGCTGGTGCGCTTACGCAGTCATTTCGGCGCGTTTGAGGACATCCTCGCCGCCGACGAGCCGGGCGGACGCAAGCTCGATTTCCTGATGCAGGAGATGAACCGTGAGACGAACACGATCGGCTCGAAGGCGAACAACGCCGAGATTGCGAAGATTGTCGTTGCAATGAAAGCGGAGCTTGAAAAGATCCGCGAGCAGATTCAGAACGTGGAGTAAGGCTATGAAGTTTATCAATGTAGGATTTGGAAATATGGTATCCGCGGATCGCGTGGTCGCGCTGGCGAGCCCCGATTCCGCGCCCATCAAGCGACTGGTGCAGGACGCAAAGGATAGCGGCCGCGCCATTGACGTGACCTGTGGTCGCCGCACGCGTGCGGTGATTGTGACCGACAGCGACCACGTCATCCTCTCGGCAATCCAGACCGAGACGATCTCAAACCGTCTGGACGATTCGGCAGACGGCGTTGAGGAAGCACTGCTCGATTAATTTTGAAAATACAGAAAAACGGAGAGATACAGTTATGATCAAACCCTCAATTCAGGATCTTACGAAGGACGAATTCAACCGCTACGAGCTGGTCGTCGGCACTGCTAAGTGCGCGCGCATGGTCACCGATGAGTACGTCGGTCAGCGTGCGAAGGCAGAGAAGATGATTGCGGATCACGAGACCGACCGTGCGCTCGCCGCACTCATCGACAGCGAGTACAGAGACGAGAAGGCGGTTAAGATCGCCATCAACCGAATGATGGACGGCCGCTTCGTGATGGTACACTCCGAGGAGGAGCAGAAGGCGCACGAGGAGTTGGCGGACAAGGAATAAATGCCCACGTGGGCGATAGGGGGGAAAACGCGTGAAGATGTTTGCAAGGGTTTATCTTTTGGACGCCCCCTACTTTATTGACAGAGGCTACGACTATTTCATTCCGCCTGCGATCCGCCCCTACGTGGATGTCGGGAGCATCGTGACGGTTCCCTTCGGGATGAGTAACCGCCGCGGCTTTGCCCTCGTGGTGGAGATGCTTGACGACGCGACCGATGAGCATAGGATCAAGCCGATCATCTCCTACATCGACCGACGCTACGCGCTGACGCAGGAGCTATTGGAGATTGTTCTGTTTTTGAAGGAGCGCGCGATCTGCACCGCGGGCGGTGCTTGCCACGCGGTTCTGCCACCCGCGCTTTTCGTGCAGGCGACCGAGATTTTTACGCTCACCGAGCAGGGCGAGCGCAAGCTAGCGCTTGAGCCCGTGCTGGCGGCGGTGAAGGAAAACGGCGGAAGAATGACGCTCGACGCGCTTGTCAAGCGGCTCGGCCGCATTGCCATCGATCAGTCGCACCGACTCTATACGACGGGCGACCTGTACCGCGAGCATCAGCCGATTGTTCCGAAGAATATCAAGACGATGAAGATCTACCGCCGTCTCGATGTTCCGATGCCGGGGGTGATGAAGCCGCTGAATCCCGACGACCGACGCGTGCTTGGCGCGTTTGACGTGGAGCCGCGGCTGACGCATGAGGAGCTACGGGCGTGTGAGCCGCTTGCGACCCCGCGCCGCATTGACAAGCTGGTGAAGGGCGGCTATCTCGGCGTTGAGACCGTCGAGGTAACGCGCAACCCCTACGCGGAGCTTGCGCGCCGGCGCGTGTGTGAGCCAATTACGCTCTCTCGCACGCAGAGTGCGGCGTACGACACGCTCCTCTCGCTCTACCGCGAGGATGCGCCGCGCGCGGCTCTCCTTTACGGCGTGACGGGCAGCGGCAAGACCAACGTGATGATGCAGCTGATTGACCGCGTGCTGGAGGATGACAAGGACATCATTCTGATGGTGCCCGAGATTGCGCTGACACCGCAGACCGTCGGCAAGTTCTGCAAGCGCTACGGCGAACGCGTCGCGGTGCTGCATTCGGGACTCTCGGCGGGTGAGCGCTTTGATGCGTGGCGCAGAATCCGTGAGAACGAGGTCGACCTTGTGATCGGCACGCGCTCCGCGGTCTTCGCGCCGCTACCGAATCTCGGACTCGTCATTCTCGACGAGGAGCATGAGCATACCTATAAATCTGAAAGCGATCCGAAATATCACGCGCGGGAGGTTGCCGCCTTCCGTTGCGGACAGAAAAACGCCCTGATGCTTCTGGCATCGGCAACGCCGTCAATCGAGAGCTTCCGTATGGCGAAGCAGGGGCGTTACACCCTTGTGGAACTGCGTGAGCGCTACGGCGGCATCGAACTGCCCAGCACCGAGATCGTCGATATGCGGCAGGAGCTTCAGGCGGGCAACCGCTCGCCGATCAGCCGCAGTCTTCTCACCGCCCTGCAAACGGCGATCGGGGAGGGAAAGCAGGCAATCCTCTTTCTCAACCGCCGCGGCTACGACAGCACGCTGTCCTGCCGTGCCTGCGGAACACCCGTGACCTGCCCGCATTGTAGCGTGGGGCTGACCCACCATCTGCCGCCGCGCGGCGTACGGGGGGCGGGCTATCTGCTTTGCCACGTCTGCGGACACAGGGCGACACCGCCGCGCGTCTGCCCGCATTGCGGTAGCGACGAGATCTCTTACGCGGGCTACGGCACGCAGAAGATCGAGGGTGAGCTATCAACGCTTCTGCCTGAGGCACGCGTGCTTCGTATGGACGCGGACACCACGGGCACGAAGGACGCGCACGATCAGATTCTCGATGCCTTCCGTCGGCATGAGGCGGATATTCTGCTCGGCACGCAGATGGTCACGAAGGGGCACGATTTCCCCGACGTGTCGGTCGTTGGCGTTGTGTCGGCGGACGCGTCCTTACACATGAACGATTTCCGCGCCTCGGAGCGCACCTTTGCCCTGATCACGCAGGTGGTCGGCAGGGCGGGGCGGCGCGGGGGCGGCGGACATGCCGTGATCCAGACCTTCGATGCGCAAAACGAGGTCATCCGCCTCGCCGCCGCGCAGGATTACGATAGCTTTTACGAGCGTGAGCTTGCACTGCGCCGCTCGCTTTCCTTTCCGCCGTTTTGCGACATTGCGGTCTACACGGTCAGCTCGGCAACTGAGCTTTTGACCCTGCAGAATGCAGAGACCTTCCGCGACAATCTGCTCCTGCGGGCGAAGGATCAACTCGGCGATTTGCCGTGGGAGATCTACGGCCCGTTTGAGGCGCAGACCTATAAGGTCGGCAACCGATTTCGCCTGCGGATTGTGGTGAAGTGTAACCTGACGAATCGGATGCGTAAATTCCTGTGGGACGCGGTGCTGGACGCACATCTGGAAAAACTGCCCGCGCTGAGCATCACGCTCGATTTGAACCCGACGGTCACGCTTTAATGCTAATGAAAGTTCACATTTAACATATAGATCTTACGAAAGATCAGAGGAGCAACCAATGGAAGCAAACGAACTGATTGCAAGGCTGAAAAACGGTGCCCTGCGCGCGTATGCGAGCATTTACACCGACGTAGCCGAGCAGACCGAGCGTTATATCAACGCGATTTCGGAATTTACTAAGCTGTACGGAGAGGAGCGCGATATCTATCTGTTCTCGGTTCCCGGCCGCAGTGAAATCTCGGGCAACCATACCGACCACAACCACGGTCGCGTGCTGGCGGGTGCAATCGACCGCGACATTATTGCGGTGGCATCTCCCGAAGCGGGCGTGATCCGTATCAAGAGCGAGGGGTATGACGAGGATATCATCGCTCCTTCCGACTGCGGCGACCCCGACGCTATGTCGAACGGTTGCTCGGCATCCCTGATCGCGGGCACGGTCGGCGGCTTTGCCGCGCGCAAGTACGCGACGGGCGGCTTTTGCGCCTACACCACGTCGCGCGTGCTGAAGGGCTCCGGCCTTTCCTCCTCCGCCGCGTTTGAGGTGATGGTCGGCAGCATTCTCAATCATTTCTACAACGGCGGCAGAATCGCAAACGAGGAGCTTGCGAAGATCGCGCAGTATGCTGAAAACGTCTATTTCGGCAAGCCCTGCGGACTGATGGATCAGATGGCATGTGCCGTCGGCGGCTTCGTCGCGATTGATTTCAACGATCCTGCAAATCCCGTGATTGAGCCCTTGGAGTTCTCGCTGACGAATGCGGGCTACGTGCTTTGCATCGTCAACACGGGCGGCAACCACGCGGATCTGACCCCCGACTATACGGCGGTGTCCGCGGAGATGAAGGCGGTCGCCGCCTACTTCGGCAAGGAGGTCCTGCGCGGAATCAGCTTCTCCCAGCTGCTTGAAAATCTGCCGATCCTTCGGACGGTTACGAACGACCGCGCGGTTCTGCGTGCCATCCACTTTGTTTTGGAGAACGAGCGCGTAGAGGCGCAGACCGCGGCACTGCGTGCGGGCGATCTTCCCGCCTTCCTTGACGGTGTAATCGCATCGGGCAATTCGAGCTACAAGTATTTGCAGAATGTATATACCGTGAAAAATCCCGAGGAGCAGGGCCTCTCGCTCGCGCTCGCGATCAGCGAGTCGCTGCTTGCGGGTAAGGACTGTGCGTGGCGTGTTCACGGCGGCGGCTTTGCGGGGACGGTACAGGTCTTCGTGAAGCGCGAGCTTGCCGAGGAGTTCGTCCGCGTGATGGATTCGGTCTTCGGCGAGGGGGCGGCAATGTGCCTCTCGGTCCGACCGCTCGGTGCCGTGGCGCTGATCCTTTAATCTGTCCTTCTTATCGGACAGCAGCTTCCGTATAATTGGAATAGAAACCAAAGAAAACAGAGGAGTTTATTATGGCAACGAAAAAGACCACCCCGAAGAAGGCGGTTGCGGTTACCGATCCCGTTGACAAAAAGGCAGCCATTGCCAACACCATCGCCCGCATTGAGCGCGACTGCGGAAAGGGCGCGATCATGCGCCTCGGCGATTCGACCGATATGAACGTGACCGCGATTTCGACGGGCTCGCTGTCGCTTGACATCGCGCTGGGTATCGGCGGTGTGCCGCGCGGAAGAATCGTTGAGATTTACGGTCCCGAATCCTCGGGTAAAACGACGGTTGCCCTGCACGTAATCGCAGAGGTACAGAAGGACGGTGGCGAGGCGGCGTTCATCGACGCGGAGCACGCGCTTGACCCAAGCTACGCAAAGAAGCTCGGCGTCAACATCAACGACCTTCTTGTCTCTCAGCCCGATTGCGGTGAGCAGGCACTTGAAATTGCGGAGGCACTCGCACTCTCGGGCGCGATTGACGTGATCGTCATCGACTCGGTCGCGGCACTCGTTCCGCGTCAGGAGATCGACGGCGATATGGGTGCAAACCACGTCGGTTTGCAGGCGCGCCTGATGTCGCAGGCGATGCGTAAGCTCTCGGGCTCTGCGGCGAAGTGCAACTGCACCATTATCTTTATCAACCAGCTGCGTGAGAAGGTCGGCGTTGTCTACGGCAACCCCGAGGTTACGACGGGCGGCCGTGCGCTGAAGTTCTACGCCTCCGTGCGTATCGATGTGCGTAAGGCGGAGGTGCTGAAAAACGGCACCGAGGTCTACGGCAACCACGTCAAGTGTAAGGTCGTGAAGAATAAGGTTGCATCCCCCTTCCGTACCGCGGAGTTCGATATCCTTTACGGAAAGGGCATCTGCAAGACGAACGAGATCATCGACCTCGGCGTGCTGACGAAGGTGCTTGAAAAGAGCGGCTCTTGGCTCTCTTACGAGGGGCAAAGACTTGGTCAGGGCAAGGAGAAGGTGCGCCAGTATCTCGAATCCGAGCCTGAGCTGATGAAGAAGATCGAGGACGAGGTTCGTGCCGCAGCAGAGGAGCTTGAATTTGAGGATGATTACGTGCTCGAGGAGGACGACGAGCTGGAGCTTGAGGGTCTTGACGAGGATGGAGAGCTCTGATCGCGGAGCCACCCTGCTTTCGGTGACCCATACGGGGCACGCCGCGCTTTTGCGCCTCTCGAGTGATGCGGGGGTCGAATCCTATCGCATTCTGCGCTCGGCGTACGAGGCACTCGGCGCACCTGCTGCGGGCGAAATGCTCGATGACGAGAGGGTAGGGAAGCTTTCTGAGCAGGCGGCTCACTACGACGCGCTTTTACGTGCTGAGCGCATTCTCGCTGCGGGTGACAATACGCGCCGACAGCTGTTCGGGAAGCTTTTGCGCCGCGGTGTTCCGCGCGCATCCGCCGAACTTGCCGTCCGCTATCTCCACGCACACGGCTATATCCGTGAGGCGGAGCAGGCGTATCGCGCCGCCGTGCAGTGCGTGCGCTATAAGTATTGGGGACGCGTGCGTATCACCGAGCATCTGCTCGCAAAGGGCTACGCTCGCGCCGATATCGATGCGGCGATCGACGCCGCCGTCGCCGACGGTGAGATTGATTTTGACGCGGCGTTCCGCACCCTCGCCTCCAAAAAGCTCGGCGACAATCCAAGCCCAGACGACCTGCGCGCCCTCTCCTATCGCTACGGCTATCGGTGACGGTGGATCCTTCGCTTTTTTGAAAAAGCATGGAAAAAATCTCAAACGAATCAAAAAAGAGACTGTATTTGAAAACAGTCTCTTTTCCTTTTTTAAGGGCTTTTGCGGCGCTTTTTCAAAAGGCGCTCCTCTCGCGTCATTTCTCCGTCACGCCTGCGGGGATCTCCGCGGGAGTATCCTCGGTCGGAGTATCCTCAGTCGGAGTGTCCTCGGGGACTTCCTCGGCGGGGACTTTCTCGGCGCCATCCTCTGCGGCGAATTTCGGGATGAACTGCTCCGCGATCTTTTTGCTGTGGCGGCCCGTTCCCTTGACATAGATGAAGCCGAAGACGCTGAATACGAAGGCACCGATGAAGTTGACGATGAGGTCGAGGATGGTATCGTGCAGTCCGATATCGAGATAGCCACCCTCAATGACGTACTGCTGTCCTTCACCGTAGTTGACAACGGTCTTTGAAATCTCGGTGAGTCTAATAATGGTGGGGTGTGCGGGGTCGGACAGCTCCATCGAGCGGATGGCGGTGACGATGGAATCCTTCTGCATATCGACGCGCAGGATGCCGTCGGCGAAATACTCAAAGAATTCCCAAAGCACGCCGATGGTCATTGAGAAGCAGAACGCGACCATCGCAAGGAAGACGGGTGAGAGATTGAACTTGCTGCGCTCCGAGCGGTTGAGGATATCGACGAGCGCGAAGCCGAAGGCGGCGAACATAAAGCCGTTGACGGTATGTAGAAGGTCGTCCCACCATGGAATGTGAACATAGAAATCGTTCATTTCGCCGAGAATCTGCGCGGCGAAGATGAAGAGCAGGGCGACGGTCTCAAGCGCGGTCGGCAATTTGACCTTCAGACTACGCTCGACCGCGGTCGGGATCAAAAGCAGCATCATAGCAAGGAAGCCGATAAAAACCGACTCCCAGTGCGCTTGAATCGCGGCGCTGACAATGCTCGCGATGACGACGGCATTCAAAATGATATAGAGAACGAAAACGCCCTTTTTCTGGCGATAACGCTTACGGATTAGCTCCTTGGACAGGCGGGCAACATCCCGTGGCTTCGTTTTCATAAAGCGCCCTTCCTTTCTACCATAATATGTTAAAGGACGGCAAGCGTCCCCTTTGATCCCCTTCATTCTACAACAAAAAAAGGTGTCTGTCAAGACGCTTTTGAAACATTGTCGGCGCGAAAGGAGTGGGCGGGAAGTAATTTTTGTGCTTCTGTCGTTTTTTCTTGCAAAGTTGCCGCGGATATGCTATACTGAATCTCGGTAGCGATACCAAGATTACGTAAAATACGAGGGTGATATTTATGGAAAAGAAGCTGAAGGTTGGCATCATTGGATGCGGCGGCATTGCAAACGGCAAGCATATGCCGTCCTTACAGAAGGTAAAGGAGTGCGAGATGGTTGCATTCTGCGACATCATTGTCGAGCGCGCAGAGGAGGCGGCGAAAAAATTCGGCGTCGAGGGCGCGAAGGTCTACTCCGATTACAAGGAGCTTTTGAAGGATACGAGTATCGACGTGGTACACATCTGCACCCCGAACAGAAGCCATAGCTTTATCACGGTTGATGCATTGGAATCGGGCAAGCATGTGATGTGTGAGAAGCCGATGGCGATCAACTCCGCTGAGGCGAAGAAGATGCTCGACGCGGCGGCAGCAACGGGCAAAAAGCTGACGATCGGCTATCAGAGCCGTCAGCGCGACGACGCACAGTATATGAAGAAGGAAGCCGAAAAAGGAACCTTCGGCGATATCTATTACGCAAAGGCGACGGCACTGCGCCGCCGCGCCGTACCGACCTGGGGCGTATTCCTTGACGAGTACGAGCAGGGTGGCGGTCCTCTGATCGACATCGGCACGCACGCGCTCGATCTGACGCTATGGGTGATGAACAACTACAAGCCGAAATACTGCGTCGGTACGACCTACCACGCATTCAACAACCAGACCGAGACGGCGAATGCGTGGGGCGACTGGGATCCTGCGAAGTTCACGGTCGAGGACGCCGCCTTCGGCTTCATCGTGATGGAAAACGGCGCAACGATTGTGCTGGAATCCTCCTGGGCGATCAACTATACCGACACGCGTGAGGCGGTCACCGCGGTCTGCGGCACCAAGGCGGGCGCGAGAATGCCAAACGCAGGACAGCTCGAGATTAACGGCGTGAAAAACGGTGTGATGTATGTTGAGACCCCCTCCTTCGCCGCGGACGGCGTTGCCTTCTTCGACGGCAAGAGCGCAGATCCCTCCGTAGTCGAGGCGACACAGTGGATCCGCTCGCTGATCCACGGCACCGACGCGACCGTTCTGCCCGAGCAGGCGTTCGTCGTCACGCAGATCCTCGAGGGCATCTACGAATCGGCAAAGACGGGCAAGCCCTATTACTTCAACTGATCTTAGGAAAGCGGTCATTTGACCGCTTTTCTTTTTTAAAATGTAAGTGATAGTTTACATTTTCCGCACAAAACGGAAAAAGTGGGGGCAAAATAAAAAAAGTGATTGACTTGTCTTGCGGAGTGTGCTATAATTTCAACATACTGAAAAAATACTATAGGGAACCAGCTGTCTGAAGAGGAAATTTGGTTCCCTTATGCTTTTACGGAGTGTGCCATGAAAAAAATCGACGGTGTCATATGGAGGGAGAGCAGATACGTCGCGCTCTGGGTGCTGATCCTCAGCATTCTGATGCAGGCGGTCTTTCTCGTGCTTTCGCGCTGGGACTATACCGTTCTGCTCGGCAATCTGCTGACCGCCTTTTTTGCGGTGCTGAACTTCTTTTTGATGGGGCTTGGCGTACAGGCGAGCCTTGGCAAGGAGGAGAAGGAGGCGAAGAGCCTGATGAAGCTCTCGATGACCTACCGCTATCTGTTGCTGGCGGTCGTCGTTGCGCTCGGCATTCTTTTGCCCTGCTTTCATACCGTGGCGGTGGTCGTTCCCGTCTTCTTCCCGCGCGTTGCCGTCCTTTTTCGTCCGCTCTTTGATAAAAAACGGGGGGTGAACGAATGAAAAAGCAAAAAAGCCGCCGTACGCGCGTGCTGGATATCCTTTACCTGTCGATGATGCTTTTGCCGCTCCTTTCTGCCCTTGTGATCAAGGTGCTGACGGCACCGCCGACCGAGGGCATCACCATCACGGGCGCGCAGATCTATTTTACGGTGCCGATGCCCCTGCAGGATCTGCCCGTGACCGAGTCGCAGGTCAACTCGGCGTTGATCTTGATCTCGATCGTCGGTCTTTGCCTCTTTCTGACCAACGGGCTTTCGGTGCGTGCCACCTCGTGGCGACAGCACGCCGCTGAGTGGATCGTCCTGAAGGTTCGCGCTCTCGTGCGGGAGAATATGGGCGAGTATTTTATGGGCTACGCGCCCTTTATCGCGGCGGTGCTTGCACTCTCCGCGTTTTCGAGCCTTTCCTCACTCCTCGGCATCTATCCGCCGACCTCCGATCTCAATATCGTGGCGGGGTGGGCGATCCTCGTGTTCGTGCTGATCACCTATTACAAGCTCAAGTGCGGGCCGCTTTCGTATCTCAAGGGCTTTACGCAGCCCGTTTTCATCCTTACCCCGATGAACGTCATCAGCGAGGCGGCAACGCCGCTGTCGATGACCTTCCGTCACTACGGAAATGTGCTGGCGGGCTCGGTCATTTCGACGATGATCGCGGCAGCACTCGGCAAGGCGTCGTCGCTCGTTCTCGGGTGGCTGCCCGGGGCGCTCGGCGAGTTCCCCCTTCTGCGGATCGGACTGCCCGCGGTGCTGTCGCTCTACTTCGACGTCTTCAGCGGATGCCTGCAGGCGTTTATCTTCGCGATGCTGACGATGGCGTACGTGTCGGGTGCCTTCGCGATGGAGGAGTACTTTGAACGCCGCGCAAAAAAAGAAGAAAAGAAAAAACAAAAAATAAATCAAACACAACAAACGGAGGTAATTTAACATGTTAGAACTTGCGATCGGTATCATTCTCGGCTGCTGTGCGCTTGGCGCGGGCGTTGCGATGATTGCGGGTATCGGACCCGGTATTGGTGAGGGTAACGCCGTTGCGAAGGCGTGTGAGGCGATCGGCCGTCAGCCCGAGAGCAAGGGCAACGTCACCAGCACGATGCTCTTCGGCTGTGCGATTGCGGAGACCACGGGTCTTTACGCACTCGTTATCGCGATCCTTCTGATCTTTGTCGCACCGAACATGCTCATCAACGTGCTGATGCGCGCCCTCGGCAGATAAGAGGTAGTCTATGCAGACCTTGGACGTCATTTCTGTCAATCTGTGGCAGATCTTGATCTCTCTTGTAAACCTAACTTTGCTTTTTCTCATTCTCAAGAAATTCCTGTTCAAGCCCGTGACGCGTGTGATGGAGAAGCGGCAGAGCGAGCTTGACGCGCAGTACGCGGCGGCAGAGGCGGCTGAGGAGAGCGCACAACGGAGCAGGAACGAATGGGAGGAGCGGCTCTCGCACGCAAAGGAGGAGGCGGACGCCATCCTTGCCGACGCGACCGAGGGCGCGAAGCGGCGGCGTGCCGCGATCATTAAGGAGGCGGGTGAGCGTGCCGACGGTATGATCCGCGCCGCCGAGAGTGAGATCGAGCTGATGGAGCGCCGTGCCGACGAGCAGCTGAGGGAAAAAATCGTCGAGGTATCGGGTGCGTTGACCGAGCAGCTGCTCGCGCGGGAGATCGATGAAAAGGATCATCGCACGATGATCGACGCATTCCTGACGGAGCTTGGTGAAGAAGATGGCGGACGTAGCTAAGGAATACGGTGCCGCGCTTTTTCTGCTTGCCTCGGAGCAGAACGCGCGGGAGGAATATAAGGCGGCACTCGACGGGCTCGTAGCGACCCTGCGCGAAACGCCCGAATATCTTGAGATGCTCGCCTGCCCCGCCATCCCCAAAAAGGAGCGGCTCGCGGCGATCGAGCAAGTATTCGCCACGCGCGTGCCCGAGCATCTGCTCTCCTACTTACAGCTTCTGTGCGAGAAGGGCAGGACCCACTGCTTTTTTGAGTCAGCGGCGGAGTTTTCTTCGCTTTACGACGCGGCGGAGCGTATTTTCACAGCGAGGGTCGTGAGCGCCGTCGCACTGAACGTGGACGAGCGCGCGCGGCTGACCGAGACGCTCTCGACACGCTACGGCGGCAGGGTTTTGGCGGAATATGCGGTCGACCCCGCACTCCTTGGCGGTATCGTCGTGGAGATTGACGGGAAGATCCTTGACGGCAGCTTGCGCCGCCGTTTACAAGAGGCAAAGGAAGTGATGAAGCAATGAACAGACCTGAAGAGATCAGTAATGTGATCAAGGAACAGATCAAGAATTATAGATCCCGTATTGAAATGAAGGAGGTCGGTACCGTCATCCTCGTGGGCGACGGCATCGCGCGCGTGTACGGTCTTTCCGACTGTATGGCAAGCGAGCTTCTTGAATTTGAGGACGGGAGCGTCGGACTTGCACAAAACCTCGAGGCGGAGACGGTTTCGGTCGCTCTGCTCTCGAATGAAAACAATATCAAGGAGGGCTCACAGGTCCGTCGGACGGGCAGAGTCCTTTCGGTGCCCGTAGGTGAGGCAATGCTTACCCGCGTGGTGAACGCGCTCGGCGCTCCGATCGACGGCAAGGGACCGATCGACGCGAAGCAGACCCGACCGATCGAGTCGGAGGCACCCGGCATTATCGAGCGCAAGAGCGTTTCGGTGCCCCTGCAGACGGGCATCAAGGCGATCGACAGTATGATCCCGATCGGCCGCGGTCAGCGTGAGCTGATCATCGGCGACCGACAGACGGGTAAGACCGCGATCGCGATCGACACGATCATCAATCAGAAGGGGCAGAATGTCATTTGCATCTACGTCGCGATCGGGCAGAAGAACAGCTCGGTCGTGCAGATCGCAAACGAGCTGGAGGCCGCGGGCGCGATGGAGTATACCGTCATCGTTTCGGCATCGGCATCCGAGTCGGCACCCTTACAGTATGTAGCACCCTACGCGGGATGCGCGATGGCGGAGTATTTCCGCGAGATGGGGCGCGACGTGCTGATCGTTTACGACGATCTTTCCAAGCACGCAGTTGCTTACCGAGCGCTCTCGCTGCTTATCCGCCGTCCCCCGGGACGCGAGGCGTACCCCGGCGACGTCTTCTATCTGCATTCAAGATTGCTTGAGCGTGCCGCGTGCGTGGCACCCGAGTTCGGCGGCGGCTCGATCACGGCATTGCCCCTGATCGAAACGCAGGCGGGCGACGTTTCCGCCTATATTCCGACCAACGTCATCTCGATCACCGACGGACAGATCTTCCTTGAGACAGAGCTGTTCCACGCGGGCATTATGCCTGCGATTAATCCCGGCATCTCGGTCAGCCGCGTCGGCGGCTCGGCACAGCTGAAGGGTATGAAGAAGGTATCGGGCGAGCTGAAGCTGCTCTATTCGCAGTACCGCGAGCTGCAGGCATTCGCGCAGTTCGGCAGCGATCTTGACGCTGACACGAAGGCAAGACTTGCCCTCGGCGAGCGCATCGTCGCCGTGCTGAAGCAGGGGAAGAATTCCCCCGTGCGCGTCGGTTGTCAGGTGGCGATCGTCTACGCCGTCACGAACGGTTATCTGAACGAGATCCCCGTGAAGGAGGTCGCGGCGTACGAGTCGGCGCTCTACGAGCTGCTTGAGGCGAAGCACGCCGACCTGCTTTCCCGCATTGAGGGCGGCGCGTGGGGCGACGAAGAAATCGACGAGCTGAAGGCGGCACTTGCCGCAATGAAGAGGTAAGCGATGGGCTCGGATATCAAGCAACTGCGCACGAGGATCCGAAGCGTTGACTCCACCCTGCATTTAACGCGGGCGATGGGGCTTGTCGCCTCCTCGAAGATCCGCCGCGCGACCGACGCGATGCAAAAGGGGCGTGAATACGCCGCGGCACTGCGGGCGACGGTGGAGCTTCTGTGCGCCGCGAAGGAATGTCAGCGATCCCCCTACGCCGCACACCGTGCGGATGGGCGCACCACGCTTCTCGTGATCGCGGGCGACCGCGGTCTTGCGGGCGGCTATAACGCCAATATTTTTCGCCTTTTGCGGGAGTATCCCGATGCGCGGGTGATCCCGATCGGCAAGCGTGCGTGCGACCGCTTCGGCGCCCCCACGGTCTATGCCGAGGGCTATTCCTACGGAGATGCGATCAAGACCGCGCGCACGCTTTGCGCGGAGTTCGCAGAGGGCGAGACCGACCGCGTCGGCGTGCTTTGCACGCGCTACGAGTCGATGATGTCGCAAAGGGCAGAGATCGAGTGGCTCTTACCTCTGACGGGGCTTGGCGGCGAGAGTCACGACGCCATTTTCGAGCCCGACGAGCTAACCGTGCTTGACGCGGTGGTTCCCGATTACGTGGCGGGGATGCTCCTTTCCTGTGTGAAGGAGAGCTTCGCGTGTGAGGTTGCGGCGCGCCGCGTCGCGATGGACAGCGCGGGCAAGAATGCCGAGGCGATGATCACGGAGCTGATGCTCGATTATAACCGTGCGCGTCAGGGCGCGATCACGCAGGAGATCACCGAGATCGTTGCGGGCAGCGGCGTCTGACCGAAGAAGGGAGAAACAATATGTCAAATACGGCAAAAGGAAGCGTCACGCAGGTTATGGGACCCGTCGTTGACGTAACCTTTGAGGAGGGCTTTCTGCCCGCTATACACAACGCGCTGACGATGAACGTCGGCGAGCGCAGTCTCACCGTTGAGGTCGCACAGCACATTGGCGACAACGCGGTGCGCTGTATCGCAATGTCCTCGACTGACGGGCTTTCCCGCGGGACGGCGGTGATTGATACGGGGGCAGGCATCAGCGTGCCCGTCGGACGGCCGACCCTCGGCAGGATCTTCAACGTGCTGGGCGAGGCGGTCGACCGCATCCCCTTTGACGAGGACACGCCGCGGCAGGGCATCCATCGCGCGGCACCGAGCTACAGCGAGCTTTCGACCTCGACTGAGGTGCTGGAGACGGGCATCAAGGTCATCGACCTGATTTGCCCCTACTCGAAGGGCGGTAAGATCGGACTCTTTGGCGGTGCGGGCGTCGGTAAGACCGTCCTCATCATGGAGCTGATCAACAACGTTGCGAAGGAGCACGGCGGTCTTTCGGTCTTCACGGGTGTCGGCGAGCGTACCCGTGAGGGAAACGATCTTTATAATGAAATGAAGGAATCGGGCGTGCTTTCAAACACCGCGCTCGTGTACGGACAGATGAACGAGCCGCCGGGGGCGCGTATGCGCGTTGCCCTGTCGGGTCTTACGATGGCGGAGTACTTCCGTGATGAGGAGCGGCAGGACGTGCTGCTGTTCATCGACAACATCTTCCGCTTCACGCAGGCGGGAAGCGAGGTGTCCGCCCTGCTCGGCCGTATGCCGAGTGCCGTCGGCTATCAGCCGACCCTTGCCACCGAGATGGGTGACTTGCAGGAGCGCATCACCTCGACCAAGCGCGGATCGATCACCTCGATCCAGGCGGTCTACGTCCCTGCGGACGACCTGACCGACCCCGCCCCCGCAACCACCTTCGCACATCTGGACGCGACCACGGTCCTCTCGCGCGGCATCGCCTCGCAGGGTATTTATCCTGCCGTCGATCCGCTTGAATCGACCAGCCGCATTCTCTCGCCCGAGATTCTCGGGGAGGAGCATTACGCCGTCGCGCGTGAGGTTCAACGCATTCTCCAGCGCTATCGCGAGCTGATGGATATCATCGCGATCATGGGTATGGATGAGCTGTCCGATGAGGACAAGGCACTCGTCGGCCGCGCGAGAAAGATCCAGCGCTTCCTCTCCCAGCCCTTCGATGTGTCCGAGAAGTTTACGGGCATCCCCGGCACCTACGTGCCGCTGTCCGAGACCGTCCGCGGCTTCCGCGAGATCATTGAGGGCAAGCACGACGCGCTCCCCGAATCGGCATTCCTCTTCGTCGGAACGATCGACGAGGCGGTCGAGAAGGCAAAGAGGCTCGCGCAATGAAATGCTTCGAGTTGAAGATCTCCTCACCCGAGGGCGACCTGTTTACGGGTGAGGTCGTAAAGCTAAGCCTACGCGCCTCGGGCGGCGATCTCGCCGTTATGGCGGGGCATATTCCCTTCGTCTCCTACGTCAAGCCCTGCGAATGCTGCCTGGAGCTGCCAAGCGGCGAGGAAAAGCGCGCCCATATCGAGGGCGGCGTGCTGACCGTCGGGAAGGAGAGGACCATCCTTTTGACGGGGGATATGAAGTTTGAATAACAAATAGAGCAGATCTTGGCGCACCTGCGATAAAGCAGGTGCGCCAACTCTATTCGCCTGCGGCGAGTGATATGCACTCCGTGCGTGATATTGCCTGCGGCAGTGATATGCGCTACGCGCGTTTGACGTTACAAAGGCGAATAGAATATCACTGCGACCATAGAGTTGCAAAGCAACTCGGAGCAATATCACTTTTGCGAAGCAAAAATATCAGGCTGAGCGAAGCGAAGCATATCACTAAAAATCCTTACCTCCCAACAATATATACCTATAAGGTGTAACACACTATACCTTGCAGGGCAAGAAGTGTAAAAAGGAGTACAGGCAAAAATGCCCGTACTCCTTTTGCTGTATTTGCGGTTGGTAAAACTTGCTTTATGGTAGGTATCGCTTTGTCTGCTCTTTTTGTTGCGTTTTGTTTACATTTTAGAAAGAAATTCGCACAAAACCGCAATGCTGTTCTTTGCCGCGAGGGTGACGAATTCGCTGTAAAGCATCTCAGCACCGCCGTCGGCGGAGTCCGAAATGGCGCGCAGGACGGCAAACGGCGTGCCGTTTACATAGGCGGTCTGCGCGACTGCCGCACCCTCCATCTCACACGCGACGGCGTTGAAGGTGTCGCGGATATACGCCTTTTTCGCGCCGTCTGCAATGAAGGCGTCGCCCGAGGCGATATGGCCGATCAGGTAGGGGAGCGAGAGCGCGTCAAGCGCCGCCGTCAGCCCCCCGATCGCGTCGGGGTCGGCGGGGAAGTAGATCCGATTCACGCCCGAGACCATCCCGACGGGGTCGCCGAGGGGTGAGGTGTCCATATCGTGCTGACAGAGGCTGTCGGCAACGGCAATGCCGCCGACCGAAAGCGCGGGCGAGAGCGTGCCCGCAACGCCCGTGTTGATGAGCAGGGCGGGGGAATATCTGAGGATCACCGTCTGCGCAGCGATTGCGGCAAAGACCTTACCGATCCCCATAACGGCAAGCACGGCTGGCACGCCGCAAAGCCGTCCCTTGTGGAAGGTGATGCCGCTGACGGTCTCACTTTTCGCGTCCTCAAGCAGGGCTAAAAGCCCCTCCATTTCGCGTGGCATCGCGGCAAGGATGGCAACGGGATGCGAGTCACTCGGTCGGATAGTCAAGATCAGGCCCCCCCTTTTCCAGCAGTGCGTCAAGATAACGGCGCGCCTCCTCCTTCGCGGCGGGAAGCGAGAGCGAGGCAAAGTTTCCGCACTCCTTACGGCTGTTGCCAAAGACCTCCCCACGGTGGGCGAGGATCTTTGTCAGCACGTTCAGCACCGTGGTGAACACGCGGTCGTGCTCGGCGTTTCTGACGAGCAGATAGAAGCCCGTCTGACAGCCCATCGGCCCGAAGTAGAGGATATCGGTGCCAAGATCGCTGTTGCGGATATAGGTAGCGAACAGATGCTCCATCGTATGCATCGCCCCGTGCGACATCAGGTCGCCGCAGTTGGGGCGGCGCGTGCGCAGATCGTAGGTCGTCACGTCGCCGTCGATGCGCGAGATATAAAAGCCCGGGGTGATAAGGTCGTGGTCGACCTCAAAGCTCTTGATGCGTTCCATCGATTGATTCCTTTGCGTGATTTTTTTGCGTTTTCCCCTTTATTGTAGCAGATTTTTTCAAAAAATGCAACTACGACTTGACAGAAAGATAAAAGAATATTAAAATGAAAGAGAAAACGAATAAAAGAGGTGACTATGGCAAGGATCCATTGGAAGGGCTCTGCCCTGCTCGGACCGCTACCGCCCGCGCTGGTGTCGGTCGGCGATCTTGAAAAACCGAATCTATTGACGGTCGCGTGGTGCGGGGTCGTTGCAACGCATCCGCCGAAAACCTATATCTCTGTGCGCCCCACGCGCCACTCCTACGCAATGCTGAAGGAGCGCGGTGAGTTCGTTCTGCACCTGCCGCCCGCCGCTCTTGCGCGTGCGGTCGATTACTGCGGCATCTACACGGGTGCGAAGGTCGATAAGTTCAAAAAATGCGGGCTGACCCCGATCCCCAGCGTTGACGTCGCGCCGCCGACGGTTGCCGAGTGCCCCGTCGCGCTTGAGTGCCGCGTCACCGAGGTTACGCCGATGGGCACGCACGATCTTTTTCTTGCCGATATCGTCGGCGTGACGGTCGAGGAGTCGCTGCTTGACGAGGCGGGGAAGCTCCATATGGAAAAGGCGGGGCTGCTCGCCTATTTACACGGTGATTATTATACTCTCGGTCGGCAGGTCGGCAGATTCGGCTTCTCGGCTGCGAAAAAGAAAAAGCGCAAGGAAAGTGGGAAATGACGACGAGATGCATTGGTTACGTAAACGTAAAGCTGGACACCGCCTCGACGGAGCGCTCGTGCGGGAACACCACACGATGACGGAGAGGATATAAAAGAAGGCGAAAAAGGTGGGGCTTTTTGAAAAAGCCCCCACCCCCCCAAAACCTTTGCGGGGGAAAGAATAAAAGGGGCTGTCTCAAATATGAAATTTGAGACAGCCCCTTTCGTTTGATAAGTGCTCACCGGATACGAACTGGATTCTGCGCGAGCGCAGAATCAATCCCGAAAAGGGGGGTAGCAGCACCAAAAAAGGCATCCTTGCGGATGCCTTTTTTGGAGCTGCTACCCAGATTCGAACTGGGGACCTCATCCTTACCAAGGATGTGCTCTACCAACTGAGCCATAGCAGCACACTGAACTTGTCAGCCCGCTTATTATAGCAAAGTCCGCAGAGTTTGTCAATAGTTTTTTGAAAATTTCTGAAAGTTTTTGAAACCCGAGGTCTTTTTGTGCGCGATTTGCAGCCTTTTTAACAGTCGGGAATATACTCCATAATGTCCTCGATCTTACAGTCGAGGGCGGCGCAGAGCTTGTTCAGCGTTTTGGTCTCGATGTTGTCGTTTGCTTTCAGGCGGCGGACTGTTTTGCTGTCGATGCCGCATTCCTCACACAGCCGATAGGTCGAAACTTCCATTTGTGCCATTTTCTCAAAAAGCTTTTCAAATACGATCATTCCGTTAACCTCCATCTTGACGACCTATATTATGGGGGTTATAATCCTAAATATTAAGGGGATATAATCCCCATGTAAAAAGAAAGAATGAAAACTTTGAGGACAAGGAGTGCTTTGAGCGTATCGAGCGCATTGCTCGAATTTTTGAAGAAATGGGAAGCGACGGCGGTGTGCGTCACGATTTCGGTTGATTGCCCTCTGCTTTCCCCCTTTATGCTTTTCCAAAGAGGGGTACGGGGAGAGGACCTTTTGTAAAAAGGTCCTCTCCCCGCATTTTATCCAATCACAAGATATAAAAACAGCGTAAAGAGCGTGACGGAGAGGTGGAGCAGGGAGAGGTCGCGGACGGCGGTGCGGTAGGGCGTGCCGCGTGCGAGGAGCTTGTGGTGGATATGGCCGCCGTCGGCGAGTAAAAGCGGGGCGCGGTTTTTCGTGCGGCGGATGACGGTGAGCGCAAGGTCAAGCATCGGCAGAAAGAGGAAAAGCGGCGAGAATACGGGCGACGCGTCGGTTGCGAAGAGAGCCGAGAGTCCCACGGCGTATCCGAGGGCGAGGGCACCCGTGTCGCCGAGGAAGATCCGCGCGGGGTGGCGGTTATGCGGCAGAAAGCCGAGCAGGGCAAAGAGCAGAAAGAGGGCGGCGAGCCCGCGCGAAAGCAAAAGGGGCGAGAGAGCCAGAAGACTCCCCGCACAGACGAGGGTGCAGAGCCCGTCAAGCCCGTCGATAAAGTTCACGGCGTTGACGGCAAGGAGTAAAAAGAGCCCAGCAAAGAGCGCACCGCCGCCGCGCGGCAGGACCCCCGCGACGAAGGGGATCAGCAAAACGGGAATCTCCAAAAGCAGCTTGATATCAGCGGAGAGCGTGAGGCGATCGTCAACAAGCCCGATCAAAAGAAAGACCGCGCCGCCGCCAAGCAGTGCGAGCGAAAAAGGATCGCCGAGCCGCCCTGCGAGCGCCGTGCCGAAAAACGCACCGAGAAAGACGGCGATGCCGCCGCACAGCGGCGTTGCGCGCTTATGCACGCGGCGTGCCTCGCCCGGGCGGTCGAGCAGTCCGCAAAAAAGCATCAGCCGCCGAAGCGGCTCGGTCAGCACGGCGGAAGTCAGCGTGGCAAGAACGAAGGCAATGATGGTTTGCATAGCTTTAACCAAGGGGGACTTTTGTAAAAGTCCCCCTTGACCCCCCAAAACTCTTAGAATTTTTTCTTTCCCCCTGAATTTTTCGCGGGGGTCAAAGGGGGAGCCTTTTGAAAAAGGCTCCCCCTGTTGTCTTAAATCACAAATCCAAGCTTCTTTTTGACCTTGTTCAGCGTGCGCGCGGCACAGCGTGCGGCGTCCTCCGCGCCTGCCCGCATGACCGATTCAAGGTACGCCTTATCAGCCATCAGTCGGGCAAACTCCGACTGCACGGGCGCGAGCGCATCGGCGCACGCCTCACCGACGGCGAGCTTGAAGTCGCCGTAGCCGCGGCCGTCGAATTCGCGCTCGATCTCGTCGAGCCGCTTTCCCGTGAAGCAGGAATAAATGGTCATCAGGTTATTGATGCCGTCCTTCCCCTCTGCGAAGCGCACGACGGTGTCGGAGTCGGTCACGGCGCGGCGGAATTTGCGGATGATATCATCCTTCGGATCGAGAATACGGACGACGGCGTTCGGATTCTCGTCCGATTTCGACATCTTCGCCGTTGGCTCCTGAAGCGACATGATCTTCATCCCCGTGCCCGCAATATAGGGCTCGGGCACCGTGAACACATCACCGAAGCGCGAGTTGAAGCGCTGAGCGATATCGCGCGCAAGCTCGAGGTGCTGCTTCTGGTCGGCACCGACCGGCACGACGTCGGTCTGGTAGAGCAGAATATCCGCCGCCATCAGAGCGGGGTAGGTAAAAAGACCCGCGTTGATATTCTCGGCGTGCTTTGCGCTCTTGTCCTTAAACTGCGTCATACGCGACAGCTCACCGAACATGGTGAAGCAGTCGAGGATCCAGCCAAGCTCGGCGTGCGCAGGCACGTGCGACTGCACGAAGAGCGTATTTTTTGCGGGATCGAGACCGCACGCGATATAGAGCGCGAGCGTTTCGTAGGTTCTGCGGCGCAGCTCCGCGGGCACCTGCGTGACCGTGATGGCGTGCAGATCCACCACGCAGTAAAAGCTCTTGTATTCCTCGGAGAACGCGCCGAAATTCTTGATCGCGCCGAGATAGTTTCCGATGGTCAGATTGCCCGACGGCTGTACGCCGGAAAAGACCGCTTTCATCTCACCTAACATAAGTTCCTCTTTATTCTTCCGCCGCGCTCGCAAAATTATTCCTGTGGCGGCAATTTTTCATATAGGCTATTATATAACGAAAAAAGCGGAAAGTCAAGATAAACGCGGTTTATTTCAACCCGTTTGTTAAAAAAAGCGCAAAAATTATCGAAAAGGTCTTTACTTTTTTGAAAAAATGTGATATATTAATTTGAGGTATGCTGACTGCGTACCGCGCACTTGTTTATCAAAAAATAAAAATAAATTTTGGAGGCAAAACATGGAAAGAAAAAAACTTTCAATGGACGGTAACACCGCCGCGGCGCATGTATCCTATGCATTCACCGAAGTAGCGGCGATCTACCCGATCACCCCCTCGTCCCCGATGGCAGAGGTGACCGACACCTGGAGCGCGACCGATAAGAACATTCTCGGTCAGCCCGCGCGCAACATCTTTGGGGAAAGAGTCAATATGGTTGAAATGCAGTCTGAGGCAGGTGCCGCAGGTGCCGTTCACGGCTCGCTCGCATCGGGCGCGCTGACGACCACCTACACCGCATCTCAGGGTCTGCTTCTGATGATTCCGAACATGTATAAGATTGCAGGTGAGCTGCTCCCCTGCGTGATCCATGTTTCCGCACGCTGCGTTGCATCGCACGCGCTGAACATTTTTGGCGACCACTCCGACGTTTACGCTTGCCGTCAGACCGGCTTTGCTATGCTGGCTGAGACCAACCAGCAGGAGATCATGGACCTCGGTGCCGTTGCGCACCTTGCAACCATCAAGGGCCGCGTTCCCTTCCTGAACTTCTTTGACGGCTTCCGTACCTCGCACGAGGTGCAGAAGATCGAGGTCTGGGATTACAAGGATCTCGCTGAGATGGTCGATATGGACGCCGTTGCCGCATTCCGCGCACGCGCCATCAACCCCGAGCATCCCGTGCTCCGCGGCTCTGCTGAGAATGGCGATATCTTCTTCCAGCACCGTGAGGCTTGCAACCCCTACTACGACGCGCTTCCCGCGATCGTTGAGGAGTACATGGACAAGGTCAACGCGAAGCTTGGCACCGATTACAAGCTCTTCAACTACTACGGCGCACCCGACGCTGAGCGCGTGATCATCGCGATGGGCTCGGTCTGCGACGTGGCAGAGGAGGTCATTGACTACATGCTCGCACAGGGCGAGAAGGTCGGTCTCGTTAAGGTCCGTCTGTACCGTCCGTTCGTGGCAGAGAAGCTTGCCGAGGCAATTCCCGCAAGCGTCAAGAAGATCGCGGTCCTCGACCGTACGAAGGAGCCCGGCGCGCTTGGCGAGCCGCTCTACCTCGACGTCGTCGCAGCCCTTGCCGCAACCGGCCGTAAGATCGACACCGTCGTTGGCGGCCGCTACGGTCTCGGCTCGAAGGATACGACCCCCGCGTCGATCTTCGCGGTTTACGAGAATCTCAACGCAAAGGCACCGAAGAACGGCTTCACCATCGGCATCGTTGACGATGTGACCGGTCACTCGCTGGACGAGAAGGTCGTACCCGACACCGCGGCTGAGGGCTGTATCTCCTGCAAGTTCTGGGGTCTTGGCGGTGACGGAACCGTCGGTGCAAACAAGAACTCCATCAAGATCATCGGTGACCACACCGACAAGTTCATTCAGGCATACTTCCAGTATGACTCGAAGAAGACGGGCGGCGTTACGATCTCCCACCTGCGCTTCGGCGACAAGGCGATCAAGTCCCCCTACTACATCACGAAGGCAAACTTCGTTGCGTGCCACAACGCATCCTATATCCTGAAGGGCTACAAGATCGTTCAGGACGTAAAGCCGGGCGGCACCTTCCTGCTTGACTGCCAGTGGGATATGGCAGGCCTTGAGGCAAACCTTCCCGCATCGGTTAAGTCCTACATTGCGAACAACAATGTCGAGTTCTATACCATCGACGCTACCTCGATTGCAAAGAACGAGGTCGGGAATATGAAGGTTAAGAACACCATTCTGCAGTCGGCATTCTTCGCACTTGCAAAGGTCATGCCCATCGCAGAGGCGATCGACTACATGAAGTACATGGCAACCAAGTCCTACTCCAAGTTCGGTGAGGAGGTCGTTGCCCAGAATCACAAGGCGATCGAGATGGGTGCCGGCGCACTCGTGAAGATCGAGATCCCCGCCGCTTGGGCAAACGCGGGTGAGGACGCAGCAGAGGCTGCCGCTACCGGCGACCGCGCTGACCTCGTGAAGTTTGTCAACGAGATCGTGAAGCCTGTTTCCAAGATGGACGGTGACTCCCTGCCCGTATCCGCATTCAAGGATATGGCTGACGGCACGATGCCCCAGGGCGCTGCCGCATACGAGAAGCGCGGCGTTGCTGTGTTCGTACCGACCTGGAACCCCGACAAGTGTATCCAGTGTAACAACTGCTCCTTCGTCTGCCCGCACGCAGCGATCCGTCCCTTCGCTATGACTGAGGACGAGGCTGCAAATGCTCCCGAGGCAACGAAGTTCGCGGCAAAGCCGGTCATCAAGACCAACTACAAGTTCACTATGGCGGTATCGCCCCTTGACTGTATGGGCTGTACCCTCTGCGTGAAGGCGTGCCCTGTCAACACGAAGGCTGACAAGGACGCTGCAAAGGACGGCAAGAAGGCAGACGCAAAGGATTACGCGATCATGATGGTACCGCAAGCGAAGGAGGCTGCTCAGCAGGCTGCATTCGACTACGCGGTCGCAAACGTCAGCGAGAAGGCAGAGCTCTGCGGCACGTCCGTCAAGGCAAGCCAGTTCAAGCAGCCCCTGCTTGAGTTCTCGGGCTCCTGCGCAGGCTGTGCTGAGACCTCGTATGCCCGTCTGATCACCCAGCTGTTCGGTGAGAGAATGTACATCTCGAACGCAACCGGCTGCTCGTCCATTTGGGGCGGCTCGGCTCCCGCAACGCCTTACACGGTGAACAAGGAATCCGGCTGCGGTCCCGCTTGGGCCAACTCGCTGTTCGAGGACAATGCGGAGCACGGTCTCGGTATGTACCTCGGTCAGAAGGCAATTCGTGAGCGTCTGATCGGCAGGGTCCGTGAGATGGCTGCATCCGATAAGGCATCCGACGAGTTCAAGGCTGCGGCTGACGCATACCTTGCAACGCTTGAGGACGGCAAGGCAAACGCTGACGCTACGAAGGCGCTGATCGTTGAACTTGAAAAGGCGGCAAAGGATGGCTGCCCCGTAGCTCCCGCGATCCTCGCTGAGAAGGACTATCTCTCCAAGAAGTCGGTCTGGATCTTCGGCGGCGACGGTTGGGCATACGATATTG
>JAFTLE010000087.1 GCA_017452895.1 Clostridia bacterium | reverse complement strand
GCAATTTGTGAGTAATTGCGCAATCTTTTGGCAACGATGAGCCAGTTGATATACGTCCCGATCGCAAGACCGACGGCGGTCCAGAACGCATCCGCAAGCCCGCACCAGTAAGCAACGCCCGGCAAGCCCATCAAAAGCCAGCCGCTCATGTCAGAGGCCTCGGCACTCATTGCCGCCACCCAAGGTCCTAAGGAGCGTCCGCCAAGGAAGTAGGTTTCCGCATTCTTTTGCGACCTTTTATAAAAGTAAAAGCCAATTCCGATAACGACGCACATGTAAAGCACCATTACCACGAAGATTTCAGGATTTTTCATATATTCTATTCCTATCTCACTGTATTTGTCATTTATTTGTGCAGAATCGATTCAACGTCCTTTTGTAGATCCGCATACGTAACGGAGCCCATATACTTTGCAACGATCACGTTATTTTCGTCCAGAATCAAGGTCATTGGCCAGGAATAATTGCCGCCGAGAAGCGTATAGTACGCATCCTCGGAATCGTACGTGTACGTAATTTGATAGCTTGACCAGTTCTCCTCGACGTAATCCACGACCTGTGATTTGCTTGCCATATCCGCATGGCATGCGATCACGACGACGTCATCGGCATAATGCTCCGCGATCTCGGCAAAGTGCGGCATTTCATTTACGCAAGGCGTGCAGGAGGTGTACCAGAAATTCAACACTGTGATCTTCCCCTTGGTATCCTCAAGACGGAAGGTGTCGCTGAAAGTGTCGCTTTCACGGTTCAGCTTTGGCAGCTCCAAGCCATAGCAAAGCGTTCCAACCTCGTTACCCGCGGGCGGAAGGTCAGGATCGTCCGAAACGGTTACGTTCGGCTTTTGCGGCTCGGGCGCTTTGTCGATAAAGTTATAATAAATCAGAGCAGTTGCCAGAACCGCGATCATCACAACGGACGCACAGATCTTTACGATCTTGTTGCGCTTTAAGATCCTTGCGTTATGCTCGTCTGCGATGCGCTCCGCCTCCTCGGGGGTCGGTGCGTCGATCTCGTTCGGTGCGAGCATGGGCTTCGATCCCTTGAAGGTGATCGCCTTGGTGGGACAGACCGAAATACACTCGCCACAGCCGATACACTCGTGGTCGCCCACGTGCTTGATATCCATCTTACAGGTGGTGATACACTCTCCGCAATCGATACACTTGCTTCTCTCCAGCTTGATTCCGAACATCGAGATCTTGTTAAAGAGGCTGTAGAGTGCCCCAAGAGGACACAGGAAGCGGCAGAAGATGCGGTAAATGAAGATCGCTCCGACTAAGAAGCTGACCATCAGCATGAACTTCCATGTAAAGAGGAAACCAAGGCTTGCAAGGCTGCTTTCGTTGACCTTGTTGGAGAGGAGCCCCAACGCGCCCTCGAAGGTTCCTGCGGGACAGATGTACTTACAAAAGCCCGGAAGCGGCAGGTTGCGGAAGAGATACAGCATGGGAATGATGAAGCAGAACACTGCCAGCACGACGTACTTGAAATAAGAAAGCACGCGCGTCATTCTTCCCTTTTTGATCTTCGGCGTGGGGATCTTATGAAGCAGATCCTGAATCAATCCGAAGGGACACAGGAATCCGCAGATCCAACGGCCAAAGAGGAAGCCGTAGAGCAGGATGATTCCGAAGATGTAATACGGAATCGTTTTATCGCCGCTTGACACGGCATTTTGAAGCGCTCCCAGAGGGCACGCGCCCGATGCGCCCGGGCAGGAATAACAGTTCAGTCCCGGCGTACAGAGGTTTTTCACGTTTCCGCGATAGATACGTCCGTTTCCAAAGCCCTTGAGATTGGCATTGAACAGCAACGCCGCGTAGAGCTGAACCAATCTGCGCTTGGTCGGTTTATGCGATTTGAACCATTGAATCACTTTCATCACAATTCCCTCCCGTCAGCCGATTCCGATGCATTCGGAGCAGATACGGATCGCCTTTTGCAAAACGTCACGCATGCCGCCGTTGAAAACACCCAGCAGAATAAAGGTCAGTGCCAGCGCCAGGATCAGGATCCGCACGAGCAAAAGCACGCGGGGCTTCCATTGGTTTTCGGGGCGATCGGCAAAAATCCCGAAATACAGAGCGTAGACCAACGCCATCAGCACCACGGCGTAGGCAGAAAGGAAGATCACTCCCACCAAGTGGTCGGACACGGTGTATCCGCACGCAAACATCACGATCATGATAAAGAGGATCGCCCCCAAGGCAGATGCGGTAGCAGCAAAGACCTTTGCAACGCCCTTGCCCCATTTTGCCCAAGCGCGCTCCTGCTCACTCTCCTCGCGGGGAGTGGGAAGGCTTGCGCCCTGCGACAGTGCAAGCTTGAGCGCCTGCGTTTCCGCGCGAAGGCTCATCTTCTCAAGCATGCTTGCAGCAAAGCAAACAAGCATCGCGTCCATCACGGAGCAGACGACGAACAGGAGGGTCAGCAGATCGGTCGTCATATCGGTTCCGATATGGTTTGGCAGGAACAAAAATACGGTCGACACAGCAAAGCACGCAACGCACAGGACGGCGGAAACCGCCTTTACTACGGTGCGAAAGAGTCTTTGCTTGCGAATCGTCTCCAAAAGCGCGGGACGGCACGCCGACGCGTCAAAGCGGCGATAGAGGCGTGCGAGGGTCAATTTGGGGTCGATCTCCCCCTTGACAGTCTTCTCCTCCTTGATCGGCAAGGCGATTCGAAGCACGAATGCACCGATGATCGCCGCTATGCAAACGTACACGGGAATGCAAACGTACTGCCAATATTCGGCGATCCGCTCACGCGTGAACGGACTGTCGCCATGATTGTAAATGAGAAAGCAAGCGACGATCAGGGAGATCGCCACGGCAACGAGCAAAACGGACAGCACGATGCCATAGATCAGATGGATCCGCTTGATTTTTTCCTGCGTCATAAAACGCTCCCTTCCGCGAAATCGATTCGCTGTATTCATACTGTAATATTATACCATGCTATGCTGTAAAAGTCAAGTCTTGTTCTCCCTGTTTCCGCTTTTTTCGCCAATACAGCTCGGTGGCGAACGCGCCGCCGACAAAACCGATACAGAGATAGACGAACAGATTGCCAATGATCGAATACAGGGTGCGGTAGGTATGGGTCTCCACGTCGGCAACCGCATAGCCACGCTCCAAGGGATCGATCCACGCCAGATGCTCGCCCTTATCGGTCACGATGGAAGAGATTCCCGTGTTTCCCGAGCGAACCATATATCTGCCAACCTCGATGGCACGTAGCTTTGCCTGTGCCTCGTGCTGATAGATCGCGGCGGAATCGTAGAACCAGGAATCGTTGCTTGACAGGATCATCAGCTCCGCACCGTCGCGAACGCTGTCAACCGTCAGCATCTCGTAGATGGAGTCGAAGCAGATCAGAGAACCGAGCTTGCCCCATTCGGTATCAAAGAGCGCGGTGTCGGTTCCCGCCTCCAGATCGTTTCCAAGCGCCGAAAGCTCTGCTAAGGGCGGCAGAATGATCTCGATCAGCTCCTGCATCGGCACGTATTCGCCAAACGGCACCAGATGGCGCTTGGCGTACGTGTCCTCCAAAATGACGCCGTCGTCGGTTACGAAATACAGGACGTTATAACCGTCTCCCGTTTCTTCATCGGTATACAAAGCGCCTACCATCAGCGAAACCTTGCAATCCCGCGCCAATTCGGAGACGAACTCCTGTAGATCTTCGTCCTCGTTCAGGTTATTGGGAAAGGCGGTTTCGGGCCAGACGACCAGCTCCGCGCCTGCGTCCGCAGCCTTTCGCGTCAGATCCTCGTAGGTCTCTCGGGAGATGCGGTAGCTGTTCGCGCCCCACTTTTCATGCGAATTGACGTTCCCCTGTGCCACTGCGACACGCAGGGTTTGCGCGGGCTTTGGGCGAATGTTCTGTAAAAACAAACCGATCATCAGATTTCCGATCACCAAGGAAAGTGCCACAGACGTACAGATCAACGCACGCCGCATGACGGTGCGGGACAGGATCGCATACGCTAACAGTCCGTTGACGGCAAGGAGCAGAAAGCTGACGAAATACGACCCGAAAAGGGATGCCGATTGCAGGATCGGCAGATATTCGCTCTGCCCCAAGCAGAGTCTGCCCCAAGGCACTCCCGTCCATGTCAGGGTACTCGACCACTCAAACACGATCCAGAGCGCAGAGAATATGAACGGACGTACGAGCGGGACGCGGCGAAACAGCGTCGTTCGATGTAACAGTTTGAAAAGAAGAAAGATCAGGCCGCCCGGAATCGCTTGCAGGAGCGAAAGTCCCACCCAGCCTGCCACGACCACCACCAAGGATTCTGCGGGGGTCATGGAAATGAAATCCAGAGGGTACAACGCGGTGAACCAATGGTAATTGACCAAATAAAAGCATAAAACCGTTAAAAAGCCGCTCCAATACGCCTTTGCAAGCCGATAATTGGGCGCGTCACCCATGCGCATGACGCCGATGAACAGCGGGATCATCGTCAGCCATTCCAAAAAGCCGATTTTCGGAAAGACCAGCGTCAAGCCCGTCAGGAATGAGCCTGCGAGCAGATACGGCAAAATATACTGCTGTTTTTTCGTGTTCATGTAAGCTCCTTATTCGAAATCCTTCAAAAACCAAACGTCCTGTCGGTCGATCTCAAATTGCTTGCCCTCTAAATATTTCAGCACTCCGTCCCGTTGGGTTTCCTTAAAGCGCAAACGGAAGGCGTACAACGCTTGAAATTTATAGCCCCTCTGACGGTCGTCGCGATTGACACCGTATTTTCCGTCTCCGAGGAGTGGATGTCCGATATGCGACAGATGCGCGCGGATCTGGTGGGTTCTGCCCGTGACAAGCTCCACCTCCAGAAGCGCGTTTCCGTTCTTTTCCTTCAATACACGGTATTTCGTAACGATCTCCTTAAAGCCTGCCTTCGGCTGCTCCGAGATCTCCACCATGTTATCCGCCTGCCTCTTGCGCAGATACGCGCGAAGCGTGGCTTCCCTTTTTTTCGGCACGCCGTGCACGGCACAGAGATAGCACTTTCTCAGCTCGTCCTCGCGGATGCGCTCGTTCATCTCCCGCAAAGCAGCCGCCGTCTTGGCGGCGATGACAATGCCGCCCGTATTGCGGTCAATTCGGTTGCAGAGCGCGGGCGCGAAGGATTGCTCGGATGCGGGATCGTACTCCCCCCTTTGCGCAAGGTACGCTTTGATATGCATGATCAGAGTGTTTTCCGCCGCAGCGGTATCCTCGTGAACAAGCACCCC
>JAFTLE010000086.1 GCA_017452895.1 Clostridia bacterium | reverse complement strand
AAAATATGAAAAAGGAGCATTTCTATGGATACGACCAAGCTATTTACGATTCTTTGTGCATTTCTTTTACTGATCTCACTCATTCTCTCGATCACGACGCTCGTCATTATGCGGCATGCGCTGGACGAAACCGCCGCATGGCAGAAAAAGGCTTCTGCCGTGGTCAGTTCCCTGTCCTCACTCGGCGCGCTTTTACAGGAGGTACCAGACACGAGTGTTTCCGACGAGACGCCGCCTGCGGAGGAGCCGTCGACCAACGTGGACGTTCTTTACAACCGTTTCATTCTCAAGGAAACCAACGGGCAGGTCGGCGTATACAGCGAGGACGGCTACCTGATCCGCACGATCGCCGTTCAGGTCTCCACGCTCCCCAAGGAAGCACGCGACGCACTTGCCGAAGGGATGGTATTCAACTCCTGGCGGGAATTGATCGCATTGATCGAAAATTACGAGTCATAACGAAAAGAGAGAAGCCAAATCGGCTTCTCTCTTTTCGTTATGTTCTCGGAGCATCGCTTTGCTCCATAAACAACAGGATCAGCGTATAGAAAATGAGCGGATACGTAATGAAAAACATCACGTCCAGCATGCAAAATCCGATGCATGCAAGGAGACACAGCCCGAGGTAGGTCTTGTAGAGCGTAGGCTTTCGGAAGACACGCCGCACGGTCGTGAAGCGGTGCCAAAGATACGCCAGAAGTCCCACGACGCCGACCGAGCCCAGCATCTGGATGACGGTATTATGATAGAAGAACGGATAGATCTGGATATCCCAATCCGACACGATGCCGTTATCGTAAAAGCCCGCGCCAAGGATCGGATGCTCGCAGAATTTCGTCCATCCCGCCTCCCAAAGCGCAAAGCGCCCGTTGTCGTTAAAACCGCGCTCCAGAAAATTTTGCAGAACGGCAATGACCTTATCCCACAGCAGTGCAATGCCGATCATCCCGATCAAACCAAGGATCAGGGTGATCCAGCGGTTGTCCTTGCGATTGGGTCCCCACACGCACAAAACGACGATGCTGATAAGCAAGACGACCGCGCCAACCAACAGGGCCCCACGGCTTTGAGAAAGCAAAACGCAGAAAAATTCCAGCAACCCCAGGATGTAAAATGCCCATCCGTTCCGATGTGTTGCCGCGAAATAAAAGCATGCGGGCATGGCGAATGCGAGCATACCGCCTGCCGTCGTCCAGACAGCCCACCCAAGCACGACATTTTCCTTGACGATCGCACCGTCGACGATCACGTTGCCAAACAGATACCGCAGCACGATCTCCGCGGCGATCACAACGCCTGCAAGCATCAGGGTGTACATGAAGTAATCAAACGCGCCGGCATCAAAGCGAACGTAGAGTGCAAACAGAAGATAGATCAGGAGAAGCACCAGCGGGAAATTCAATGCGTATACGAAGTTTTGAACGGTATAGGCGGGATTCAAAAGACCGTTGAGCGCCAATGCGACGCACCAGATCGCCATACTGAGGAAAAAACCCTTCCACGGCATGGAATTTCTGCGGCGGCGGTTGCGAATCACGAAGATCAAAATTCCCGCTGCCAAAAGTCCGAAGGAAATGACCAACGAGATCAGAACCGAGGGCTTGGAAAAATGCTCGCGGAACACCGTGATGTTCGGCGCGTTTTTCGGAGACACGAAGAACACGGTGCACAAAAAAGGCGTCAGCGCGAAGCGGAAATCGTACGCGATCAGACATCCGACAAAAAACGTGGCAACCAGAACGGCGAAAAGCGGAACCTCGATTCCCGCGCCGTTTCCGATCACGACAAGCGCCGCCACGATCAAGGGATACCATTTCCCGCTGTAAAACTCCCGCAACAGGTCAAGCTTGGTTTTCATGGTTCTCTCCTCTCAACAGAATGCTCAGATTTTCCTCCAGGACGGAGGGCAAACGGTATTGCTCCAATTGGGGATACGCACACGCGCCGATCCCAAGACGCGCACGTCCGCACGCCTCCTTCACCGCAGCACAAAAGGCATCCATATCGGCAAGCGGGTACAGAATCGCCTCATCGTCCGCGGATTTCAGATCGTGCTGTCCCTTAACGTCCGACATCACGATCGGCAGTCCACATGCCATTGCCTCCATGATATTGAAGGGCAAGCCCTCGATGGTGCTGGCAGAAACGTACACGTCGGCAAGCGACAGATACGGAAGGATCGGCTCGCGATTTCCCGCGAGGAAAACGGAATCCTCCAGCCCCGCCTCGCGGATCTGTGTCTCCAAAGCCTCGCGCGCGCTTCCCTCTCCCAACAACAGCAGCCGCACGGGAAGCTTCTCCTCGCGCAGACGCGCGATGGCACGGATCAAAAACGCCTGATTCTTACGTGCGCTCAATTCCCCGACGAACACGCAAAGAACGTCCGAATCTGCGGGCGCATAGGTACGGTAAAGCGAATCATCACGCGTTTGGGGCACCGTATATTGCGGGATTCCCATCCCGCGCATGAAGATCACCTCGCCGCGGCACAGGCGGTGCGCACGGGCGATGCGAAGATCCTCCTCGTTCATCACGGCAATGGTATCGGTCTTTTTGCGCAGGATTTTTTCGCACTGCAACAAAATTTTCGCCTTCAATCCGCGATCCGACTCGGAAAACAGGTATCCGTGCACCACGTTGAGCACATACGGACGCCGTTTCATTCCGATCATGGCGGCACGGATCAAAAACGCCGCCAGCGTGGTATTGACAATGACGCGGTCAAAGCGCTCGCGCTTGAGAAGCTTACGGATCTTGCGAATGGCACGCAGGTTGGAGAGGCTGAAAAAGCTTTTTGCAAAATCGATCGGAAAATCGATTCCTTCCCCAGCCGTTCCCATCAGGAAAACGTCATTTTCCGCGCGCAACCGTTCAATATACGGCATGTGAAATCGCCGCAGATGCGATGCCGTTGATGCCGCGTATAAAATTTTACGGCGCTTCGTTGTCATCACTGTCGGACTCCTTTGCTTCCACCTTTTCATTCATTACAGTACGTCTTGCGTTCTGCTTTGCCTCCTCACGCTTCTCACGCTCCGCATATTTTTCATGGCGGTTGACCGCGCGGAACGGCGTCAGGAGCAGTATACGGATATCCTTCCAGAACGTCCAGTTTTCGATATAGTTGATATCCTCCTCGATACGCGCTTCAATCGAGGTATCTCCGCGCAAGCCCTTGATCTGGGCTTGTCCCGTCATACCCGGGCGCGAGATATGCTTGAGCATATACAGGGGGATCTCCTTGCGGAACTGCTCAACGTAAAACGGCACCTCAGGGCGCGGGCCGACAAGGCTCATGTCCCCCTTCAGGACGTTGAAGAGCTGCGGCAGCTCGTCCAGCGCGAATTTACGGATGAACGCGCCGAAGCGTGTTTTTCTTGGATCCTTTTCGGTCGACCATCCCGTTTGCTGGGAATCGTTGACGCGCATGGAACGAAATTTATACATGGTAAACTCCTGATTCTGACGTCCCACTCGCGTCTGGCGGAAGAGAATCGGCCCGGGCGAGGAAAGGCGCACGCCGATTGCGGTAAAGATCATAAACGGAGACGTGATAAGGATCATCAGCAGTGAGCCGACGATATCCAGAGTTCTTTTGAGAAAACGGTTGAAGACGTTATCCAAGGGAGTGCTGCGGATATCCACCACGGGAAGGTTCCCGAGCATGGAGATCTGGCGAGGCGACTTGAAGTAGCCGCAGATCGCGGGCACGACCATGACCTTGACGCAGTTGTTGTTACAAACGCCGATATATCGGGTGATCAGCTTTTTGCGGACGGTATCCAATGCGATCACAACCTCGTCGGGTCTGTAATCCTTGATGACCTGATCCAGATCCCCCGTGGTTCCCAGATGCTTCAAGCCGTTGACGTTCAGGTTTCCGACGTAGCCGATCACGGAATATCCGTAGTGCGGGTTATCGAAAATCTCCTCCATATACTCGTCCGCCATTTCCTGACTATCGGTAACGAGCAGAATCTTCTTAATGCTTCGCTTGTTTCTGGCACGCAGGGAGTGCAGGATCGCCAGCATCGTAATCTTCTTCGACGCGACCAGAATAAAGCTGATAATGGTTGCCCACAGCATCCACGCGAGGAAGAAATCCTTATACCATTCGTCGACGGTGAGAATAATCACCAGCACGGATACGACGAAGATCTCTACGTGGACGAGAAAGATGCGGCTGACGAAGAACAGCGGCCCTTGCGTTCGCATCGGTACGTACACGTTATGGTAGTTATACAGAATTGAGCCGAGGACGCACAGCAGAATCACCGTGAGCAGCGTTTGCAGCATACCAACGGGATAGATCTGGGTCTTCGTGATAAAAAATACGATATAATAGCTTGCCAGTCCGATAAAAAAGTTCAGCACAAAATCAAAGATGATATCCAGCGTCTTCAAGAGCTCATGGTTTGCCGGATTGGTTTTTATTTTCATACAGGTGCTCCCTTCTGAAAATTCACAGAAATATCTATTTTATATATTTTATCATATCCCATTCAAAAATGCAATAGTCCGATCGAAAAACGCTTGGAAAAGGAGCCAAAAAAGAGCATTTTCAAAGAAAAAATACCCTTTTTCGCAGAAAAAAGACAGCATTGTTGCAACGAAACACGCAAATGCACTCTTCGTTTGCCTGTTCGCCTGCAAAAATGCTGTCTGTTTTATTTCCTTCGATTATTCTTCGAACTCGATCTTCATCTGGGTGGAGGCGTTCTTACGGTGCTTATCCATCAGGTTCTGGATCCGCTTGACGGGATTGAGCAGCGTGCTGATGGTTGCATCGTTGTTGAGCGTATCGATCAGATATGCGACGTACTTGCACATGTTGACCTCTACGTACCAATCCTTGGTAGCAAGCTCGGGACGGCGATACACGAGGTTGGTGGTGAAGATGTTATCAAACACACCGTCCTTCGCCGCCTGGTCGAACTTATCAAAGCCCTCGGTGAAGAGCCCAAAGGTTGCAAAGCAGAAGACGCGGTTTGCGCCCTTTTCCTTGAGCTGCTTGCAAACGTCGATCATGGATTCGCCCGACGCAATCATATCGTCAACGACGATCACGTCCTTGCCGTGCAGATCCTGTCCGAGATACTCGTGTGCCTCGATCGGGTTACGGCCGTTGATAACGACCGAATAGTTTCTTCGCTTATAGAACATACCGATGTCAAGACCCAGCACGGAGCTATAGTACATGCAACGTGCCATTGCGCCCTCGTCGGGAGAGACGATGACCATGTGATCCTTGTCGATCTGGACGTCCGGAACGGCACGCACCAGCGCCTTGATCATCTGGTAGGTGGGACGCACGTTATCGAAGCCCGAAAGCGGGATCGCGTTGCAGATACGGGAATCGTGCGCATCGAAGGTCAGGATGTTGGACACCCCCATGGAAACCAGCTCCTGCAGCATCAGCGCGCAGTCCAGAGACTCACGGCTGGATCTCTTATGCTGTCTTCCCTCGTAAAGCATGGGCATGATGACGGTCAGGCGTCTTGCCTTACCCTCGATCGCTGCGATGATTCTCTTCAGATCCGCAAAGTGATCGTCGGGACTCATCGGAACGGTCATGCCGTACATCTTGTAGGTCACACCGTAGTTGAACGCGTCGCAAATGATGTAAACGTCCTTGCCGCGCATGGATTCGTGGATAATGCCCTTTGCCTCGCCCGAACCGAATCTGGGGCAGTCGGCCTGAACCAAAAAGCTACGGTCGTCTCCGTGTCTGCGCCAATCCTTCAGGTAGTAGTCGACCTGATCGGCAAATGCTCCGCATCCGTTCATACCGATAACGGCAAGTTCTCCGAACTGGTTGTCTTTCATGATAAAGCCTCCGTTTTTTTATTTTTTGCATATATCCCCTTTTTACGGCGCATGCGCCGCACTGACGGGTCCGTTTTTGTCAGTTGAGTGCACAAAAAGTTTGATACGCCGCATCCCAAGCCGCGCGCGACGCGGTCGGCTCGTAGTACTTGCGGTCGAAGGATGCCGCCACGATGCGCCTTGCATCGCTCAGATCCTTTGCGTCGCCCGCCGTCATCATCTGCATCATCAGGTTTCCGATGGCAGTTGCCTCCTCGGGGCCTGCGGAAACGGGCATTCCCGTTGCGTCAGCTGTCATTTGAGAGAGGAAGCCGTCCTTGGTTCCGCCGCCCACCACGTAGATCACCTTGGCATCAAGTCCCGTGACGGTCTTGATCTCTTCGGCGGTCATGCGGTATTTGAGCGCCAGACTTTCGTAGATGCAACGAACGATCTCCCCCACGCTTTGCGGCACGTACTGCCCCGTGCGGCGGCAATACTCGCGGATCCGCTCGGGAAGATTCCCGGGGGTGGCGAAGGAGGCGTCGTCGGGATTGATGAAGCACTGCAACGGCTTGCATTCGCGTGCGAACGCCTCCAGCTGCGCAAAGCTGTATTCCTTTCCCTCCCGTCTCCATTGACGGCGAGACTCCTGAATGAGCCAAAGCCCCATAATATTTTTCAGGAATCGGATGGTGCGGCATGCACCGCCCTCGTTTGCAAAATTATATTTCGCGACTTCCGCGTTGATCCGCGGCTCCTGCAGTTCGGTTCCCATGAGTGACCACGTACCGCTGCTGATGAACAGAAAATTCTTTTCCTGTGTGGGAACGGCGATCACGGCACTTGCGGTATCGTGCGACGCGACGGTCAACACGTCGGCATCAAGCTTGCCCGTTTCCTCCTGGATCTGCGGCAAAAGCTTGCCGATCACAGTACCGGGTTGAACGATATCGCCGAACAGGCGACGCGGAATACCGATTTTATCAATCATCTCCCACGCGTAATCGCGCTTTTTCGCATCAAGCAATGCGCCCGTGGAGAGAATGGTATATTCGTTCGCCATATTTCCCGTGAGGAAATAGTTGAGCAGATCGGGAATATTCAGCACACGAGATGCCTGTGCGACCGTGTCGGGGGCGTCGCGCAGATCGCATGCCAATTGAAAGATCGTATTGAAGTTCAGGCACTGGATACCGGTGTTCTCATACAGCTCGCTTTGCGACAAAAAACGATCGATATATGACACGACACCATCGGTACGGGTGTCCCGATAGTGGACAGGATTTGCGAGCATTCTGCCATTGTTATCCAACAAAGCATAATCCACGCCCCACGTGTCAATACCGATCGAACGGATCTGATCCTTCTCCAGTACGGTTTTCGTGATCGACTGCTTGATCTCATGGAAGATACGCAAAATATCCCAATGCATTCTGCCGCATACGATAACGGGATCATTGGAAAAGCGGTGATTCTCCTTCAAGGTAAGCGTCTCGCCGTTGAAGGAACCGACGATTCCACGCCCGCTGGATGCGCCAAGATCAATTGCGAGCATTTTTTTCTCTGCCATGACAACCTCCGTCTTCATAGGAAATAACAGTCTCTTGAAAATCAATATTATTATAACACAATCGCCCACCGAGTGCATGAACTTTTTGTGAACGAGCCCTCATAATTCTACACAAAAATTCGGGCGAAAACTGTCGAAAAAGTAAAGATACGGAAATTTGAAATGTTTTTTCAAAAACCTCTTGCAATTTCAAAAAACTTATGCTATAATAATTGCGTTCGCGATTTGCGGACGATACATGGAGGTGTATCGAAGTGGTCATAACGGTCTCGACTCGAAATCGAGTGGCGAGTAAAATCGCCCGTGGGTTCGAATCCCACCGCCTCCGCCAGAAAAAACGACAAATTTCGACAGAAATTTGTCGTTTTTTCAATGAAGCGCATCTGCGATGCATGAAAAACGAGGCAGGGCTCCGCCCCATGAAGCGTGCCTTCGGCACACGGAGAAGGTAGAAATGCGCTTCGCCTCATATTTGCGTAGCAAATGCTTCATACGAGCGTAGCGAGTGCTTCATATCGGCGTAAGCCGATGCTCCATTAGTACGCGAGTTCAACTCCAAACGAAAAGCTGTAGAGGGGCTGCCGGCCGCGCAACACAGTTACTTGCTACCCGTAAACGGGCTGTTCCCCAAAGCCTCCCTCCGAGGCGGATGAGTCGTTACTATCAATCTCAATCTCTGCAAGGTGCTACCCGCTTGCTACTACTCCACCGCTCAACTAACATCTTGCCTCCCTCCGAGAGGGAGGTGGCTCGCGGTAGCG
>JAFTLE010000085.1 GCA_017452895.1 Clostridia bacterium | reverse complement strand
CTTACCTATCAGATTACATCCTGATCATTCTTCTGGTCGGCGTCGGTCTGTACTTCACCATCCGCACGCGCTTCGTGCAGATCCGTTGCTTCGGCGAAGGAATGAAACGCGTATTCGGCGGCTTCAGCTTCCGTGGCAAAAAGCACGGAAAATCGGGGATGTCCTCGTTTCAGGCACTGGCAACCGCGATCTCCGCACAGGTCGGTACGGGTAACATCGTCGGCGCCTGCGGCGCGATTCTGATCGGCGGCCCCGGCGCGATCTTCTGGATGTGGGTCATCGCATTCTTCGGAATGGCAACCATCTACGCTGAGGCGGTGCTCGCGCAAAAGACCAAGGTCGTATCCGCCGACGGCGAGGTGATCGGCGGCCCCGTTTACTACATCCGTGAAGCGTTCAAGGGAAAATTCGGCAAGATCCTTGCCGTTTGCTTCTCCTTCTGCGTGATCCTCGCGCTCGGCTTTATGGGCGCTATGGTACAGTCCAACTCCATCGGTGAAGCCTGCAACACGGCGTTCGGCATTCCCACGTGGGTATGCGGCTTGATCGTCGCAGTAGCCGCAGGACTGATCTTCATCGGCGGCATTCAGCGCATCGCCTCGGTCTCCGAAAAGATCGTTCCGATCATGGCGTGCCTTTATCTTATCGGTGCTCTTGTCGTAATCGGTGCCAATATTACCCGCGTACCCGAAACATTTGCACTGATCTTCAAGTACGCGTTCCAGCCCAACGCGATCATCGGCGGCGGTATCGCGTATGCGTTGAAGGAAGCCATCAGCCAGGGCGCCAAGCGTGGACTCTTTTCGAACGAAGCGGGCATGGGATCGACACCGCACGCACATGCGGTTGCAAAGGTTGAAAAGCCGCACGATCAGGGCGTGGTTGCCATGATCGGCGTCTTCATCGACACCTTTATCGTTCTGACCCTGACGGCACTGGTCGTCATCATCACCATGTACACAGATGGCGCTCCTCTTGCGGACGGTTACAGCGGAGCGATCACGGGCGTTCTGACAAAAACCAACCTCGCACAGACCGCGTTCGGAACCGTTATGGGCAAGACCTTCGGAAACGCGTTCGTTGCAATCTGCCTGCTCTTCTTCGCGTTTACCACCATCGTCGGCTGGTACTTCTTCGGTAAGCAGAATATGGTATATCTCTTCGGCAAAAAATCGGTCGTTCCCTACTCCATCGTTTGCATGATCTTCATTGTGTTGGGGTCTCTTGCCTCCAACGATCTGGTATGGGGTCTTACCGATATGTTCAACCAGCTTATGGTCATCCCCAACGTTCTCGCGCTCTTTGCGCTCGGCGGTGTCGTTGCACTTGCCTCAAAAAGCGCGCGGAAAAAGAAGAAGGATAAGGATCAAAACGAATAATCGCAAAAAGAGCTCCCCACCGCGGCGGGGAGCTCTTTTTGTTATACGTCGATGTCCTTCATATAGCGCGCGCCGTTCTCGGTAATGAACTGCTTTCGCGCAGGCAGGTTGTCGCCAAGCAAGGTGTCAAAGATGATCTCGGTTGCGGCAGCGTCTGCGGGAGAGACCGAAATGAGCCGCCGTGTTTCGGGGTTCATGGTGGTCTGCCACATCATGTCGGCGTTGTTCTCACCCAAGCCCTTGGAGCGTTGCAGGGTGTATTTCTTCGTGCCGAGCTTCTTGAGGATCTCCGCTTTTTCAAATTCGTCAAAGGCGAACAGCGTTTCGTCCTTGGTCGTAATCTCAAACAGCGGCGATTCCGCGATAAAGACCTTATGCTCCGCCAAAAGCGTGGGCAAGAGTCGATAGAAGAGGGTAAGCAAAAGGGTACGGATCTGGAAGCCGTCCTCGTCGGCATCGGTACAGATGATGATCTTCGACCAACGCAGATTGTTCAGATCGAACGCACTCAGGTCGTTCTGCTTCTTGCTGCGGATCTCAACGCCGCAACCGATGACCTTCAGCAGATCGGTGATGATCTCGCTCTTGAAGATCTTATCATAATCGCTTTTGAGGCAGTTCAGCGTTTTTCCGCGCACGGGGATCACCGCCTGAAAGTCGGCATCGCGTCCCATTTTACAGGATGCAAGTGCGGAATCGCCCTCCACGATATAAAGCTCTGCCACGTTCGGATCCTTGGAACGGCAGTTGACGAATTTCTCGACACGGTTGCCCGCATCGATCGACCCCGTCAGCTTCTTTTTCACGTCAATGCGTGCGCGCTCTGCCGTTTCACGGCTGCGCTTATTCACCAACACCTGATTACCGAACATCTCTGCCTCGCGCGGGTTCTCGATGAAATAGATCTCAAGCTGCTTGCGCAGAAATTCGTTGAGCGCGTCGGCGATAAAGGCGTTATTGATCGCTTTTTTGGTTTGGTTTTCGTAGGACGTCAGCGTGGAAAAGCTGTTGACGACCAGCACGAGGCAATCCTCGATATCGGCAAAGGTGACCTTGCTCTCGTTTTTGTTGTATCGGTTGTTTGCTTTGAGATACTTGTCCAGCATGTAGGTAAACGCCGACTTGACCGCACGGTCGGGAGAGCCGCCGTATTCCAGAAAGCTGGAGTTGTGATAATATTCCAGCATGTTGACCTTATTGGAGACGCAGAAAGAGACATCTGCCTTGAATTTGTACTCATCAAGGTCGGCGCGGTCGCGTCCCTGCGTTTCGATATGCCAAAGCACGGGAGCTGTCAGGCCCGCGTCTCCCACGCGCTCGGAAAGGTAATCCGAGATACCGTTCTGATAAACGAACTTCTCCTCGGTAAAGCTCTCATCCTCCTGCTCCAGATGAAGGACAAAGGTGATTCCCGGGTTGACCACCGCCTGGCGGTGGAGTGTATCGCGGAAAAATTCGGGCGGGATATTGATATCGGTAAAGACCTTCAGGTCGGGGCGCCAGAGCACCACGGTACCCGTTCTTTTTTCCTTTGGAGAGAGGGGGCGCTCCTGCAATTCCCCGTTGACCTCGCCGCGGCGGAAGCGAATGCTGCGCTCGAATTTTCCGTCGTAGGATTTGACGATCATGTATTCGGAGCTGCACTGCGTTGCGCATGCGCCAAGACCGTTGAGTCCCAAGGAATACTCATACGCCGAAGCGCCGCTATTGTTTTCGTATTTACCGCCCGCGTAAAGCTCACAGTAGATCAGATCCCAGTTCCATCTGCCCTCTGCCTCGTTCCAGCCGAGCGGCACGCCGCGTCCGTGGTCGTCCACCTCGATGCTCTTATCCTGAAACACCGTGATCTTGATCTCGTTTCCGTGTCCCTCACGCGCCTCGTCGACCGCGTTGGAAAGGATCTCGAAAAAAGAGTGCTCGCAGCCCTCAAGTCCGTCCGAGCCGAAAATAACGGACGGGCGTTTTCTGACGCGATCCGCGCCCTTGAGCGCCTTGATGCTTTGATCGTTGTACTGCTGTGCTTCGTTCTTCTTGGTTGCCATTCCCTGCATCCTTTCAATGTACTTGCCGTTTGTATCCCTTTTATTATAACAGAAAAAAAGAGTTTTGAAAAGAGGGAAAATCGGTTTTTTTCGATTTTTTGCGTTTTTTCTGCATTTTTTCTATTGCAACTTTCCGTAAAATAGAATATAATATATTTAGGGAATCAAAAGGAGGTGCTGCTGTGAAAACGAACGGTCTGCTGGACCGCATCCAAGGGGCGTCCGTCGGCGTGATCGGCTTGGGAGTATCGAACCTACCCTTGATCGATTTTTTGCTTTCAAACGGCGCGAACGTGACGGCGCGCGACCAAAAAACGCGTGCGGAGCTCGGTGAGACCGCCGAATGCCTTGCGGCGCGCGGCGTGCACCTGATCCTCGGCGCGGAATACTTACGGGAGCTTAACGAATCGCTGATCTTCCGCTCCCCCGGGCTTCGTCCCGACCATCCCGCGCTCCTGACAGCGCAGGAAAGGGGCGCGATCCTGACCTCGGAAATGGAGCTTTTTCTTTCTCTGACGCCCGCTACCGTGATCGGCATTACGGGAAGCGATGGAAAAACCACGACGACAACGCTCACGGGGCTGATGCTGTCGGAGCAATGCCGCAAAAGCGGTCACGGAAAGGTATTCGTCGGCGGCAACATCGGCACGCCGCTCCTGCCGCGCCTCTTTGAAATGAGTGCCGAGGACTACGCAGTGGTGGAGCTCTCCAGCTTTCAGTTGCAAACCGCGCGCCGCTCGGCAGACATTGCCGCTATCACCAATCTCTCCCCCAATCACCTCAACTGGCACACCGACATGGAGGAGTATATCGAAGCAAAAACCAATATTTATCGGCACGCGCCCAACCGTCGCTTGGTCACCAACGCGGAAAATGCGATCACAGCGCGTCTTGCAAGGGATACCGAGCGCCCGAAAACCTATTTTTCCTCCGTGAAGACGGCTGCCGATGCCTTTTCGCTTCGTCCGTGTGATCGTGCGATCTACGTCAAGGGCGGCGTTGTGACGCTGTTTGACGGAGACTCGGAGCACCCGATGCTTCGCGTTGAGGATATTCGCCTCCCCGGGCGTCACAATCTGGAAAATTACATGACCGCCATCGCACTGACCGACGGCTTGGTTGAGCCCGAGATCATCACGCGCATCGCGCGGGAATTTGCGGGAGTGGCGCACCGATTGGAACGCGTTCGCACGGTTGCGGGCGTGACCTATTACAACAGCTCGATCGATTCCTCCCCCTCACGCACCGTCGCGGCGCTGAGTGCCTTGCGCGAGCGTCCCATCGTGATCTGCGGCGGGAAAGACAAAAATACACCGTTCGAACCCTTGGCACAGGCACTGTGCGAGCGCGCGAAGGCGGTGATTCTGACGGGTGAGGCAGCGTCCAAGATCCGTGCGGCACTCGCAGACTGCGAGCGTGTGCAAAACGGCGCGCTTCCCGTGCTCGACGAGCCGAATTTTGAAGATGCCGTACGGCGCGCGCGCGATCTGGCACGTGCCGGGGATACGGTTTTGCTCTCCCCTGCCTGCACGAGCTTTGACGCATTCAAGAATTTTGAGGAGCGCGGCGAATGCTTCCGCCGTATCGTTTGCTCTTTTGAAGAAACCGAACCAAAGAAAGGAACTTTATTATGAATCAAGATCAATTTCAGGAGAACGTACAGTTCTTTGACGTGCCGCCGCGCAAAAACGCGAAATATTACCGCACGCAGGCACGCATGAAGCTCTCGGGCGTGTGGAAGGTGGCGATCCTCGTCACGCTGCTTGCAATGCTGTTGGGAGGAATCGGCGGCGGTGGCGTCAGCTTTGAATTTTCCTACACAACGGACGGCAGCGAGGAGCTGACCGAAGCCGAACAGGCGCAATTTGAGGCAGAGCTGCAGGATGTCCTGACCGCGATCCGCGACTTCGACATGAAGTCGCTCGCCAATCAAATTTCCACGGATGAAATCTCAGGCACGCTTGTTCTGACCCTCTTTTTCGCATTCTTTATCATCACCATACTTGGCTCGATGGCGCTTTGGCTCTTCGTATCTGCGCCCGTCAAGGTCGGCTACCAGCGCTTTTTCCTTGAGACCATCGACGGCAACAAGCCGCAGATCCGTGTGGGAACGCTCTTCCGCTTCTTCAAAGCGGGTTACTTCAAAAGCATCCGCTTGGAGCTTTTGCATTCGCTGATCCTCTTCGCGGTCTCGCTTCCCATGCTCCTCTCTCTCTTCGTGGGTCTTTGGATGATGCTCAACAACATCGTGCAGATCGGCGTGGCATCCCTGACCTTCGCGCTTCTCGTACAGGCAATGATCCTGCCTATGACGGTCATCGCGTTGGGCATGCTGATCACACTCGTTCTCAACTTCCCCGTTTCCTACATGTACGGCTTTGCGCACCTGATTCTGGCGGATTACCCGACTGTGGGTATCGTTGAGGCGCTCCGCACCTCCCGCACGCTCATGCGCGGCAACAAGTGGAAACTGTTCTGCTTGGATCTGAGCTTCATCGGCTGGGAGCTGCTTGCCGCTCTCTTTACCTGCGGCATCGGCATGATCGTCGTCACGCCCTACCGCCAGACGGCACGCGTGCTCTTCTACCACGACGTCGCCAACCGCGCCGTCGCACAGGAAACAGAATTCCCGAGCATCGACCCCAACGATTACACCGACACCGCATTTTGACAAAAGAAAGGATCGAACCCAAGCATTATGATATTCTCCGAATCCCTTACCGCGCTTTCCCGACAGGCAGAGGAAGCGCTCGCACCACACTTTTCCCGCATCGACGGGATCGCTTTTGAAAACACGCAGAGGGTCATGGACGCCTTCCGTGAGCACCGCGTTTCCGATACGATGTTCCAATCCACCAGCGGCTACGGCTACGACGATCGCGGACGGGAGGTACTGGAGGAGGTATGGGCTGACGTAATGGGCGCGGAGTGCGCCATCGTACGTCACACCATCATCAGCGGCACGCACGCACTCTCAATCGGTCTGTTCGGCATCCTGCGCCCCGGTGACGTGATGTACTCGGTGGCGGGCAAGCCCTACGACACGCTGGAGGAGGTCATCGGTCTTTCCGGCACGCCGGGAAACGGCTCCTTGCGCGACTTCGGCATCGGATACGAGCAAACAGACCTCTCTCCCGACGGCAGCTTCAACTTTGAGGAGATCGGCAACAAGCTGCGGGAGCTGGGCGAGCGCGCGAAAATGGTGTTCGTACAGCGCTCGAAGGGGTATCTGAACCGCAAAACACTAAGCGTGGCACAGATCGGCGAGCTGGTCGCGTTCGTCAAGCGCATCCGCCCCGAGACCTACGTGGTCGTGGACAACTGCTACGGCGAATTCGTGGAAACGAGCGAGCCGACGGCGGTGGGCGCGGATCTGATCATCGGATCTCTGATCAAAAACCCCGGTGGCGGCATGGCGGAAACAGGCGGCTATCTCGCGGGCACGCGCCGTGCGGTCGAGCTTGCAAGCTACCGCATGACCTCGGTCGGAATCGGTGCTGAGGCAGGCGCTACCATGGGGCAGAACAAGCTGATGTACAAGGGGCTCTTTTACGCCCCCCACACCACGGCGCAGGCGCTCAAAACCGCGCATCTGGCAGCATACGTGTTTGAAAAGCTCGGCTACGAGGTTGAGCCGCGCTGGGATGAGGTACGGCACGATATCATCCAATCGGTCATCACGGGTAGCGAGGAAGGACTTTGCGCCTTCTGCCGCGGCATTCAGCAAGGCTCTCCCGTGGACGCCTTCGTCACGCCCGAGCCCTGGGCAATGCCCGGATACGGCGACCGTGTAATCATGGCTGCGGGGGCGTTTACACAAGGTAGCTCGATCGAGCTCTCCGCAGACGGCCCGCTCCGTCCCCCCTACACCGCCTTCTTCCAAGGCGGACTGACCTATGAGAGCGGCAAGATCGGCATTCTTTCCGCCGCGCAAAGCGCCGGCGAAAAAAAGGCTTGACAAGTGCCCCAACTCATGCTATAATGGAATTAACAAAATAAAAAAACTGCCACCGGGTAGAATGAAGAAGCATTCATTGCGCATCGTTAGGTCTTGGAAGATGCGCCGTGGGTGCTTTTTTCTCGGGTGGCTCGGAGGCTTTTTATGAACTATCAAAATCCGTTTCGCGCACTGACGCGTTGGGAGTGGGCGCTGTGGTGCACCTCGCTCGCCGCCGTAACACTTTCCTTTGTTCTCGGAAGCGACCGTGACGTATTGACCTTTATCGCAACGCTCATCGGCGTGACCGCACTGATCTTCCTTGCCAAGGGGGACGTGTTGGGGCAAGGGTTGGTTGTGATCTTTGCAGTGCTATATGCAATCGTATCCTGGCGCTTGCGCTACTATGGCGAGGTCATCACCTACGTCGGCATGTCCGCACCGATCGCGCTGCTTGCGATCGTCTCATGGCTTCGCCATCCATCGGCGCAGGGGCACAACGAGGTCGAGGTTGCACGTGTCAGCGCACGCGCGTGGTGGATCCTCGGGCTCCTGACCGTCCTCGTGACCGCCGCCTTTTACTTTATTCTGCGCCATTTCAACACGGCGAACCTCATTCCCTCCACCGTATCGGTTGCCACGAGCTTTCTTGCCGCGTCTCTGACCTTTCTGCGCTCCCCCTACTATGGGCTTGGCTACGCCGCGAACGACGTCGTGCTGATCGTCCTGTGGCTCATGGCGGCAATCAAGGAACCGCAATACTATCCGATGGTGCTCTGCTTCGTCACCTTCCTCGCCAACGACCTCTACGGATTTTTTAATTGGCAGCGAATGCAGAAGAGGCAGGAAAAGGGATGAACATCTAAAGAAGCGTCACTGCAATCAAGCAGTGACGCTTCTTTTACTTTTTTGTAAAGCGTTTGCGATATTCTCTTGCCGACATTCCCTC
>JAFTLE010000084.1 GCA_017452895.1 Clostridia bacterium | reverse complement strand
TTTTTTCTCTGACGCTTTTTCGGTTGGTAAGTTCTGAGCATCGTTTGCACCTCCTTTAGATGAAATCGGAAGCGTTTCACCTTTTCTGCATGGAATACGCTTTTTCACACAATGACATGCTATATTATAACCGATTCCCCTCTCTTTGTCAAGAGGTTTTTGATTTTTTTTGAAAATATTTGTAAAAATGTTCTCCCGACAAACGCATTTTGAGCCTTGACGAAGCGACAAAAAAATGGTATACTGTAAGGGATGAAAGGAGGGATCGGAATGGAAATCCTGAACGAAGCGGCTTTCCGCAAAGAAATCAAAGGAAATCCGCGCACAGGTTACCTGTTTTTCGGTGATGAAGATTATCTCAAATCGCACGCCTTAAAGCAAGCGCGCGAGGCGCTCTCCCCCGACCCGACCTACGCCTTTTTCAACGAAATGAAGCTGGACGCGGTGGATTTTGAGCCCGCGCGCCTGATCGACGCGCTCATGCCCATGCCGATGATGGCAGAGCGAAAGCTGGTCACCCTCTCGGGGCTCAACTTCAACACGATGCGCCAAAATGAGCTGGAAGCGTTTTGCGACGCGCTCTCCTCGCTGAACGAATACGATTACAACGTGCTGATCGTCACGGTCGCAGCCGATTGCTTTAACGCGGGCTATCTTCCCAAGTCCCCCTCGGGGACACTCACGAAGCTTTCCGAACATCTCGTCCCCGTGCATTTCGAGCGTTGCTCCACCGCGAAGTTGACCGCATGGATCCAAAAGCACTTTTCGCACAACGGGATCGAAGCCGATCCCGCATTCTGCTCGCTCTTTGCGGAATACTGCGGGCACAGCATGTATATTCTCGCGAACGAGATCGACAAATTGAGCTTTTACTGCCTTTCGCAGCAAAAAAGTCGCGCAACCGAGGCGGATATGAAGCTTTGCTGTACTCCCGCGCTCGAATACGACGCCTTTGCCTTTACGAACGCCATCATGGAAGGCAGAAACGACGCCGCGCTTGCCATTCTTGCCGACTACCGATTCCGCCGCATCGAACCCGTGATCGTTTTGGGTGACGTTACGCGCGTGATCTGTGACATGATCGCCATTCGTTCCATGACAAGTGAAGGGACGCCGAATGCCGAGATCTCCTCGATCCTGCGGCTTCACGAATTTAAGGTCGGGCTTTATCAGAAGTGTCTGCGCCAAACAACCGACAAGCGATTGCGCCGTGCCTTGGACGCTTGTACCGCCGCCGACCAATCCATCAAAAGCTCCTCTTTGGCAGGTTACACCCTACTGGAGCAGTTGATCTGCAATCTGTAACGCAAATAATAAAAATGGGAGGAAGTCCATCGGACTTCCTCCCGTGTTTTTTGTTTTAGTTCGCAATACCGGAGTGCTCGATACCCTGTACCAGGAAGTTCTGGCAGAAGGCGTAAAGAATCACCAGCGGTGCGACCGTCATCAGAGCAAAGGTCGTCTTGTACGGTATCGTATAAGCGTCTACCGACAAGCCCTTACCCGTTTGGCTGACGATGACCTGTAGCGAGTTCGGCAAGCTGTTACCCGTAATCTGGTTATACGCCTGCGACAGCTGTCTCGACGTGGGATCAATATCCGCAACGCTGTTGACCAGGTAACGGACGTAGAAGTTATCCGTCCACTGCCAGCAGAACGCAAACAGGAATACAGTTACCATCATCGGGATCGACAGCGGCAGAATGACCTGGAAGAAGGTACGGAAGGTACCGCATCCATCCATGTACGCCGATTCCTCAAGCTCGTCGGGAATTCCACGGAAGAACTGACGGAGCAGGAAGATGTACAAGCCGTTCTTGAATGCCAAGCCCGTGACCGACATGATCATCAGGGGCAGGTACGTATTGGTCAAGAGCAAGCCGCTCTCTCGGATCTCGATCACGGAAGAGGCGTTCAATCCCACTTGGATCTGGTCGGGCAGCAGATTCAGATTCTCAAAGAATTCTGCCACACCGGGGCCGATCGACTTGACGTTCCATCCGAAGAACTCAATTCCGCCGCCCTTGAACAAGCGTACGATACCGAGAATATCGAAGTTACGGAACTGCTGGTCCATCGACGCACGCAGCGTTTGGTGAGGGATGATCATGGTCAGCATAACCAGCAGGAAGATCAGATTTCTGCCGCGGAATTTGAATTTTGCAAATCCGTATCCGATCAAGCAGCAAACCAGCATCTGCAGGAGTGCCACGGTCAGGGACAGCATGAAGGTGTTGCCCAGCGCCTCAAAGAATTTTGCCTCTGTAAAGATTGCACGGTACAGTGCAAAGGACACGTTTTGCGGCAGGATCATATCGCCGTAACCGCCGTTGAACTCCACGGCACTCTTGATCGAATCAAGGAACCAGAACAGGAGAGGACGGAGAATTACGTAAGCGATACCGATCATCAGTACGTAACGGAAGATGTTGACTGCTACCTTTTTCGCAAAATTGAAGGTCAGGTACTTTTCCTTCAGTCTCTGCTTTAAGGGAGTACGGTCGAAGTCCACGCGGATCTTCTTTTTGGTATCCTTTTTCACAGCCGGTCTGTTTTCTGCATTTTGTGTATTCATACCATGTCCTCCCTTCTCAGTCATTCTTGCGCCCGTAGAAGACAAATGCCGACATGACACCTGCAATCAACGCAATGATCAGTGCAACGATCAGGAAGTAAATCCATGCCATTGCGGTACTGTAGCTCTTACCCAACTGAACACCCGCCTCGCTCACGCTGAACGCGCCTGCAATGTATTTCATGACAGGGTTTGTTTCTCGGGTAAAGGAGTCGATAACCGTATAGATCGCATTTACCAGGATCATCGGGCTGATCATCGGGAAGGTGATCTTCCAGAAGGTTTCCCACCCCGTCGCGCCGTCGATCTTACACGACTCGTAAATCGCGGGAGATACCGATTGGAGCGCTGCCAGGAAGATCAGCATCTGTACGCCCGAGCGGTTGACGATCGTAAAGATCTCGTTTACCAACTGCAGGACGTACTCGACAAGTCCCTGACCGACCGACATATTGGCGAATAGCCATTGCAGATCGGCCATTTGAACAATCTGGTTCGCCGTATCCTCCTCCGTTGCCACACCACCGCTTTCGGCATCCACACTCGCATCCGCTCCCATCGTAGTGACGGCAGTGTTCGACATTGCCAGCTCGATGACACCGGTGGAAATAATAACGGGCATGAAGAAGATCGAACGGAACAGTGCTCTGCCCGCCATCTTCTGGTTCAGCATTACTGCCATGAACAGAGAGAACAGCAGAATTGCGGGAAGCTCGAACGCCAGTCTTCCAAGTCCCGACAAGAGAACCTGCGTAAAGATCTGTCCGTCCTGCTTATAGTTCAGGATAACCTGCTTGTAGTTTTCAAAGCCTACGAAGCTGCTGACCTGCACACGCTCCCCTCCGACCATTTCAGTCGTGTACTGACTGAAGCTGATCTGGATGGATTGGAACAGGATCGGCAGATAGACCACGATGAAGCCGATCAGGAACGGCAGGACGAAGATCCATCCTGCGCGCGCCTTGCGGCGATCCAGGGAGGCGATCTTTTTACGCTTTGAAGACTTCGGTGCTGCCGACGTTGCAACTTGACCGATTTTTACATCATTCGTCATATTCTTTTACCTCCCTTTCTCAATTGTTTTCATAGGTCACAACTGCGTACTCACCACTCTTGACCGTGTAAACGACGCCCTTGAAGGTGACACGAACCGTGTAGCTGTTATAGTTCAGGATAAAGGTCTTGTAAGGAACCTCGGAACCGTCGTCGGTAGTATCGCCGTAGGTCACTGCAACGATTCTGTTGTTTGCAACAGCCTCGGTCGCCTCTACCACAGTCTCCCCTTCCTCGGGAGCCTGCTCGGGAGCCTCTTCCTCATCCTCGGGAGGAAGCGCCGTCAGGGTTTCGTAGTATGCCTGCAAAGCAGCGAGATCGAAGGACGCCTCACCAAGGATCGCAAGAGCGGCATCCTTTTCCTCGGCGGTATACAGCGTTTCGTCGTTGAAGTACGTGCGCAGACCCGCAACGGCATTCGAAGCGCGAGCACCGACGGAAGCTGCGTTGTCAGCATTCAGGGAAAGCTGCTCCGCATAGGTTGCGTAAACGTCCAGACAAGCCTGTGCCTGTGCACGGTAAGCATTCATTTCTGCCACAACGGCATCCTTCTCGGCACCCTCGTAAACGGTGGAATTCACAACGAGCTGAATTGCCGCGTCAAGAGCCGTCATCAGCTGATCCGCCTCTGCCTTCGTAGCAAAGTAGGAAACGGAGGAGTCGATCAATGCGACCGTTGCCTCGTACAGCGCCTGCTCGTGCGTCAGTACACCAGCAAGGATCTCATCGCGTGCGGCGTTATAGGTGTTGGTTGCTTCCGTTTGTGCGAGCACAGCGTCATCGTAAACGCTCTGTGCTTTATTGAATTCCCCTCTCGCCTGAGCAAGACGCAGGCGAAGGATATCCAGATTCGCGCCGTCCGCAGGATTGCTGAGTGCGTCTGCCGCAGCGTTCATATCAGCGCGTGCAGCCTCCATCGCTTCCTTAGCAGCCTCGGTTTGAGCAAACACAGATGCCAATGCATTTTTCGCATCGGTCAGTGCCTGCAGCTCTGTCTCGAAGGAGAGGTTCGCCTCACAAGCAGCGATCTGCTCATCCAGCGTTGCCGTAAGCGCCTCAAGCGGCTTCAGGATCGCCTGCATCTCTGCTTCCGCACCGTACAGCAGAGCCCACGCATCGGATGCGGAATTCAGATCTGCGATGTACTGGTTGTGGTTTGCTTCGCTTTCCAGACGCTCAGCCTCTTCCAGCTTCTCAGCGATCTCTGCCTGCAGCTCCTCCAGGGTCAGCACACGCTCACCGGGCAGGAACTGATGATCGATGATCAGCTTCGTCTGTACGTCGCTCAAGGCATCGTTCAGCTCATGGTAATAAGAGATCACGTCCTCAAGCCAGATATCGTAACGGATCGAATAGTACTGGCTCAGAACGGGGTCGTTCTTCAGCTCAGCCGTATTCTGATACGACAGCAGGAAGTTCAGGCTTGCACCGTTCTCAATCGCACGAAGCATTGCGTAGTTTGCGTCGCCCTCTTCATTCAAGGGAGCACCCGTAAACTGAACGTAACCGTGCAGAACCACGCCGATAAACGGAACGGATGCACTGGATACCAAACGGCGGCTGGAGTCCAGATCCACGTTCATGATGTGATCCACGTAGCCCCAGGTGTACGCGTTCGCACCGTCGGTCATGATGCTGTAGCCCTTATTCTTGATATAAGAAAGTGCCTGCTCTGTAAATTCTTTACTCTCCTCGCGGTTGTAAGGATCCTCTTCATCGAAGTCCGAGTTCAACGTCGTACCCAGAGATGCGACGGAAATGGTCTTGATGTCGTACTCTGCGTAATTCTCCAGCAGCTTGGTGTAGAACTTGCTATAGCGGGACGGAGAGATCGCCAGCTGATAGAAGGACACGAAGGTTTGCTGCGTCGGGCTGTACTGTCTGTAGTTGGTATAGCGATTATCCATCGTCTTGATCGCATCCTTCTTCAACGATACAGCGTCGAACAGGGTGTTATCCTGAATATACGCGAAATCAAAGTCGGGATACAGCCCCAGATGCGAGCCGTCTTCCTTTTCATTGATCTTCTTTGCGGCGGCAATCAGCTCGTTGAAGCCGTCCTTACCGCCAAGCTTCTTCTCCCACTTCAGGGAGGAAGGAACCTTGTAGTACATACCGCCGTTCGCAAATCCCGTCATCTTGAAGTTGATGTTCTTGACGTCATTCGCCGCCAGCTCCTTGTACATGGTGAGCACGTTGTCGAAGGTCGTCAAGGGTGTCATCACGTAAACGGGGATGGTCGCAATGGTTTCCTGGGTCTCCAAGCCACCAAAGCTTTCGATATACAGCGGGATATCCTCCTCCACGTCCTCGGCCTCCAAGCGAGCCAACACCTCGATTTCATCCAGATAATCACGGTATGCCTTCGCCATGCCGACCCAAGAGGTCGTGTAGTAGTTGTAATCGGGATTTTCCTTCTTTGCCTCAGCCGCTACGTCATCCTCGCAGAGCATAATGTAACGGATGGAGATGTTGCCCGTATACTTACGGTCGGAGCTCCACTTATGGCCGCCCTCGTCCACGTCGTACGGAACGGGCTTGTTGAAGACAACGGAGGCGTATGCGAATTTGTGCTTACTTCCGCCCTCCTCGAGCTTGATCTCACTCATCGCGTCGCCCTCTTCCACGATCGCGACAAAGCCACGCTTTTCGTTGGTCGTCGTGAAGGAATCTACCGTAAAGCCATTCTTTTCCAGGCTCTCACGGATCGAAGCCTCATCCTGATACAACGCGGAAACGGTTGCAGAGGAAGTGGTGCTGCCCTTCGTATACGTATAATTGTGCATCGACTCGGTCGAAACCAGACCGAACACGGGGTATCTGACGACGCGCTCATACTTCAGCTCGAGCAGATCGTAATACGCGTAGTCCTCACCGTAGAGATAGCCGGAAGCCGAAACGCTTTCCGTACGCATCGTTTTGTAATCAAACAGGGCACCTGCGCCATCCGGGAAGAACGCATATCCGTCCTGCATATAGTTACCGGCACCCATGTAAGGCAGGATGTTGATGCTTTGAATCTGGAATTTCTCCATGTTGTAACGCAAACCGTTAGAAGGCATACGAACCGTCATACCGTTCTCGTCTGCGTAGTACTCAAGAGCAAGCTTGAATGCAGCGGAAACTTCCTCTTCCTCCACGTAGCCGGTTCTTTCGTGGTCAGCTTCCATCTGGTCAAAGGTATACTCGGTAAATCTCTTAATGACCTCCTCGGTCTTCAGGACGTTACTTTCACTGACCTTTGAGTCAAACTGATAGAGCAACGGATAGACACCGGTCTTTTCATACTCGGTCTTCAGGAAGGGATATCTCGTCAGCCAATCGGCACGGATGTAATCCTTCATGGAGCCAACGTCAATGACGTTCCAACGGTTGAGCACCTGATCGTACTCAAACTGCGTCATTTCCCCTTCCGCCACAGCCTCCTGCAGGGCGTCGAGGATATGAAGCTGGAAATCATCGCCCAAGATCAGTCTGGGAACCAATTTCTTGGTCGCCTCACGACCGATGGTATACTCGACGCGGATACCGTTCTTGATCGTTTTGATCGCGATCTGACCGTTCTGCGCCGCATGCTCGAAGCTGTACATCGGCTTGGAAAGAGAGGAATCTGCCTCACTGTAATAGATCACAATCTGAGACAACAGCTCGGCTCTGGTCGATTCGGTCGATGCCTTTGCGGCATCGTACGGATTCGTGAACAGGAGCTGCCCCGTGGTCGTATCCTGGCAAACCACCTCACCCGTCAGCTCGTTCGCATACAGGCGGTATCTGCCGGAATCCTCGATGTACATCAGCACCATGTTTTGCTCATTCAATTTCTCCTCGGGAGAGGTGAATGCGTTTGCGGGCTTCAGATAATCGTCTACGTTGCGGACGTTCTTACCGCTACCGCCCTCGCCGAGCCATTCCGCCGCGGCGGAGGAAGGGATCGCCAGTACGGCAGACAGCGCACCGAGCATCAGGATGACAGCCAAGAGTGTCGAAATGATACGTTTTGTAATTTTCATATTTATTTCCTCCTTTCTGTCATCATGCCCTTTGTTGTATTTCTGTTACGATATCCGTGATCAAGCCTACCATGTTGGTCAACAGCATACTGAACAGAAGCACCAGGAATACGATAAACGCCATTGCGACGATCGTACCCAAAACGGTAATAAAGTTCTTACCCAGCGAATAATCGTGTGTCACCATTGTTCCGAAGAACAGAAGCAAGCCCAGCCAAATGTAGGCAATCACGTTGACCATCGAAACGATTGCTGCCTCGGTCGTGGTGACCCAGTTGGAAGCAATGGTTGCGGGGATGATCAGCAGCGTCATGGGCAACAAGGAATAGGATGCCGCAATAAAGATATCCTTAAAGCTTCCCTCACCCTCAAACAAGGTGGTCAAGCACCAGTTTGCGATCACGAACAGCATCAAAGGAAGCAGAACCGTAAGTGCCTGTGCCCAAATGGTAGAAACCTCTCCCGTCGGATTCATGACGTAGCCGCGACCGATGCTTTGATAGAACACGGTCACGATCGCCAACCCGATGAACACAAGGGAGGCGCGAACGGATCCGCGACGCTCATGCTTCAAATCGTAAAATCCGTCAAACGGATGGAAAATCACGTAGAATCCATACAGAAGCTCGTGTCTGAACTTCTTCTTGACCTGACCGTCGGTCGAAACACGCTTGTTGACCTTCGCTGCCCATCCCAAGAACTTGATCAGCAGAACGATCAGAGCGATGAGCACGATCACCAGCGGGATAAGCCATTTGGACATCCACTCCTTACGTACCATCTTGTACGCCTCGGACCAGTTCTCGGTGTCATATGCCGATTCGTAATAGGTCATTGCCTCCTCATACTTCGCGCTACGGTACAGTGCATTACCGATACCGACGTACGCCGCGTCAA
>JAFTLE010000083.1 GCA_017452895.1 Clostridia bacterium | reverse complement strand
GATCCCGCTGGTTGGCGACGTGAAGGAGCTCAAGTACGTGAAGAGCGTTGTGGTTGCTACCGCTGACGCTGAGATCGCAGCTGCAGGCACGAAGCTCGATTACGAGGTTGGTACCATGATCGAGATCACGCGTGCATGCCTTACCGCTGACGAGATCGCTGCAAATGCTGACTTCTTCTGCTTCGGTACGAACGACCTGACGCAGATGACCTACGGCTTCTCCCGTGACGACGCAGGCAAGTTCCTCAGCGCTTACTACGATGCGAAGATCTTTGAGAACGATCCGTTCGCGAAGCTCGACCAGACCGGTGTCGGTAAGCTGATGAACATGGCTGTTACCCTCGGCAGACCCGTAAACAAGAACCTCCATGTAGGTATCTGCGGTGAGCACGGCGGTGACCCGACGTCGGTTGAGTTCTGCCACAGCATTGGCCTCGACTACGTTTCCTGCTCGCCCTTCCGCGTGCCGATCGCACGTCTGGCAGCAGCACAGGCAGCCCTTAAGTAATAATAGCAACGCCCTCGGTTCTTTCCGAGGGCGTTATTTTCGTTGTTTTACAAGGCTTGTTACAGGCTCAACGTATGACGTATTTTTTATAAGGATATAATCAACGAACTTTGGCATGGAAACTTAAAAGAATATGAAAGCGACTTTTAAAAATTCATGAAAATCGATATCCTCGCAGCATCCGCTCATTAGAAAGTTTATGACTCGTTAGTACTGCCAATACCAGCCTCTTATAGTAAAAAACCACCGGCTCAGCCGGTGGTTATGATTTTCTCTTGGTTTTCGCGTCCTTTATTATCTACCTGATCTGCCGGCATTCGCCGATGCCGCGCAGCATTTCCTCCGCATCACTCGTTTTGAGGAAGCCTGAGGTGCCAATGACGAACATGTCCGCGCCGGCATCGCGCATCCGCCGCATATTCGTGGGCGACACGTTGCCGTCCACCTCAATACGGATGCTCTCATATCCGCGCGCATCGAGCATTCCACGCAGTCTTGAGATCTTGTCGAGTGTCGACTCAACGAGCTTTTGCCCTGCGAAGCCGGGATTGACCGTCATGACGAGCACGCCCCACAGATAAGGCAGAACTTCCTCGATCATGCAGATGGGTGTCGCCGGATTAATCGCCGCGATCGGCTTTGCGCCGGTTGCCGCGATACGCTCAAGCGTGCGCTGGAGATGGCGTGTCGCTTCGGCGTGTACTGATACCGCATCACCCTCTCGGATATCGAACCAGCCCAAGCGATCCTCCGGCGCTTCGATCATCAGATGATAATCGAGCGGGATGTCGGTGATCCTGTGCAGGGCCTTGCCGTAATCCGTGCCGAGCGTGAAATTCGGCACAAAATGACCGTCCATCACATCGATGTGCAGATATTCAATGCCGCCTGAACCGAACGTGCGGAGTGTCTCGCCGAGCTTCAGCGGATCAACGCACATCATGGACGGACTTAGAATCGGTGTGTTCATAATAACTCCTTATTTACTAACATGACCTTCACGCTGAATGTATCGCGATCAGCCATCGCCGTCAGCGCAGCCTCCGCTTCGTCCAGCGGAAACCGATGCGTGATCAGCGTTTCGGGCATGAACGCGCCGTTACTCATCAGCGCAAGCGCCGCTTGCCAGTCATTGTGCTTCGTTGAAAAGCGCGAATTCCATGTACCGTAAAGCGTCAGCTCACCGCGCAGGATCTTCCAGTACACTGCGCGCGGCAGATGCATATCGCCGGCAGGATTGCCCATCAGCACAAGCTCCGCCGACGGCTTCGCGCGCGTGAGCATATCCGTGAGCGCCGCCTCCCGCCCGCAGGCATCGATGAAGACATCCGCGCGAACGTCATCCGTCATCGCCATCGCGCCGCATTCTTCTGCAAGCACCAGCTTGCGTGCATCCGGCTCGTATACATACACCGCCGAGGCACCTTTGATGAGTGCTAGCTTCACAAGGATGAGACCGATCGTGCCTGCGCCGTAGATAGCGACGGTTTTGCCTGCAACCGTTTTCGCTTTTTCGATGGCGCACAGCGCCACCGCGCACGGCTCACACATGGCCGCCGCCTCATAGCTGACTGTATCGGGGATCTCGATCAGATTTTCCCGCTTGACGTTCAGAAGCTCCTGAAATGCGCCGTCACGCCGTGAGCCGTAGTAATCGTAATGCTCGCACATCGCGTAAGCCTCACGCTTGCAGGAATCACATTCACCGCACGGGATCAAGGGAAATACGACTGCGCGCTTCCCTGTCCATTCGCCCGTTGGGTCATCAATGACCTCGCCTGCAAATTCGTGGCCGATGACGAGCGGATAGTGATACGCATCGCCGCGCCATCTTGCAATATCGCTGCCGCATACGCCGCAGGCGCGCACGCGAAGTGTCACCTCATCCGCTTCCGGCGGCATGAATTGGCGGTTTTCCTTCTTGAAAGTTGTTGTGATGCCGCTCTTTACGAGCGGCATTGCTATGTAATTCATTGATGCTTGCCTATCTTTCTGAGAGTCGTCAATGCGACCTCGGGATTGTTTCCGGTGATGTTCGCGCATCCGTGCTTTACGCAGAGGAGAACGTCCTCCTCGGTATCGGCGCAGAACAGCCACGGCAGGATGTTATGCTCCTTTGCGAACGCCACGTCCGCGGCAATCTCTTCCTCATTCCGCTCGCCCCACGAGATCGGGACGCCGATGCCGTACATTTTATCATACATTTCCATCGGCGGGTTGTTCATGACCCTTGGCGGGAAGCCCTGCGTGCGCATCTCCGGATACGCGCGCTGGGTGTACAATAGCACGTTTGTCGAAAAGCTAGCGATAACGACGCGCTCAGCGATACCGAATTCGCGCACCAGTGCGATCGTTTTATCGACACATTCTTCAGTGTAATCCTTGATCTCGATATTATAGCAAAGCTCCGGATCCTTCGCACCGAGCTCCAGCACCTCGCGAAGCGTCGGAATCTTCGTATCCTTGAAAGTATCGGCAAAATCTGCGGAGAAATCGAACGTTTTCAGTTCAGCCAGCGTGTAGTCGCGCACCGCACCGGTATGGCCGATGCAAGTGCGGTCGATCTTGTTGTCATGGATGACCACAGGTACGCCGTCCTTTGTGATGTTGACGTCGAATTCAATGAGATCACAGCCAAGCGCGATCGCCGCATCGAACGAAACGAGCGTATTTTCGGGATATTTGTCGCGAATACCGCGATGTCCGAGCACGGGGATAAAGTCTTCCCTCGGTTGCCAAAGTTTTTCTGACATGAGATCCTCCTCCTTGTTCTGCAAAGGAATTATAAAATATGCGGAACACCTGTTCCAAATAGCAGTTATATTATATACAACGAATAAATATTTGTCAATAGAAAAACGGAAAAAGATCAAACTTTTTGTCTAAAATTACCCGCATTTTAGATGCTTGAAACAAAAGCGCCTTGACAATTCTTCCGGATGATTTCCTTTGCAGATGAGAAGATTCTTGTTCTGACACAGTAACAAATGTTTTTCCTAATGTGTGGTTTACATCAATATAACGCATAGATTTCCACTTCTGACAAAACGCCTATCTTTCCACCATCGCCTTCCCTACATTTCGGAAAAAGCGTGCTATTCTTCGCTTACAGCGATTGTAAACCTTAAACAACTGCCCTGATCCCAAAAGAAAGGAGGAAAACTTATCAGGTTTGAGGCAAGAGAAAAAAATACAAGCCAAGCTCGAAGCGCTTAAGCCTCAGACAGACCAACCTACCGAGAGTGATTGCTTCTCGGCCAAAAATGCTTTTCGCCTATCGCCTATATTTTGGTGCAAATACAATACTTTTCATCTTACAAGAAAAAACCTTGCGAAAACGCAAGGTCTTTTGTGTTTAGTCCCAATCGTAAAGATCGTCTGCGGTGATGCAGTCGTGGATCAGCGGCGGGGCTGGCGGGCAGACATCGCCGACGGTGAACAGATCGCGGCTTTGCTTGATGCCGAGGGAGAGATGCTCCTCATCCTTCGCGTAAAGGACGGCGATGAGGTCACCCTTTTGCACATAGTCGCCCGATTTTTTGTGGAAGACGATGCCCGCACCGTAGTCAATCGCGGCGTTCGGGATGATGCGCCCCGCGCCCAGCACGCGGGCGACCCTGCCGATGCTTTCAGTGTTGACATCCTCAACGAAGCCTGCGCGGTCAGCAAGGATCCTATGGGTCGCGCCGCCGACCTCAAGCTGCTCAGGATCGTCAACGTAGTGAAGGTCGCCGCCCTGCGAGGCGACGAGAAGACGGAAGGCCTCGTACGCCTTCCCGCTTTCCAGCGCGTCGGTTGCCACGCCGAGTGCCTCCTCCATCGGGATCCCCTTGGCAAGATGGATCATCGCACCCGCAAGCTGTACGCAAAGCTTTGCGAGATCACCGTCTGCATCGGCGCCCTGCAGGACGCTGATCGTCTCCAACACCTCAAGCGAGTTGCCGACGTGGTTGCCGAGCGGTCGGCTCATATCGGTGACGAGTGCCATACAACGGCGGTTAGCGCGGTGCGCGATATCCACCATCTGATGGGCGAGTGCGCGGGCGTCAACATTGCTTTTCATCAATGCACCCGAGCCTGTTTTCACGTCGAGGACGATGCTTCTCGCACCTGCGGCGAGCTTTTTGCTCATAATGCTGGCGGCGATTAGCGGAATGCTCTCAACGGTGGCGGTCGCATCGCGCAAGGCATACATCTTCTTGTCCGCGGGGGCAAGATTTGCGCTTTGCCCCGCGACGACAATGCCGTTTTTCCGAACGCAATCGTAAAATTCGCTGCGCGAAAGATTGGTTTTGAAGCCGGGGATTGATTCAAGCTTATCAATCGTGCCGCCCGTGTGACCGAGTCCCCTGCCCGACATTTTGGCAACGGTCAGCCCTGCGGCGCGACAAATAGGGGCGACGATCAGCGTCGTTTTATCCCCAACGCCGCCCGTGCTGTGCTTGTCGACCGTCAGCTCTCCAAGCTCCGAGAGGTCGAGCATATCGCCCGAGTGCGCCATAGCGTTGGCGAGAGCGTGTGTTTCCGTATCGCGCATGCCCGAAAAATAAACTGCCATCAGGAAGGCGGACATCTGATACTCGGGCACCTCGCCACGCACGAAGGCGTTGACAAAGCTCTCGATCTCCTCGGCGCAGAGGGTCAATCCGTCGCGCTTTTTGGCTATGATATCGTAAACGTCAAGCATTCTTTTCTCCCTTCAGCCGAAATGCGCTCGGCAAAAGCTCGCAAAGCCGTCTTTCGGTCAGTACACCGCCGCTTTCCCAAGCGACGGAAAAATCGGGCGAGCAGAATTCCGTCAGCACCTGCAAACACGCGCCGCAGGGTGGGCAGGAAACGGGTGCGGCACCCGCAGGACCGCCGACGAGGGCAAGCCTTTCAAATTCACGCACGCCGAGCGAAACTGCCGACGCGATCGCGGCGCGCTCCGCACAGAGCGTGAGCGAATAGGATGCATTTTCAAGATTACAGCCGAGGAAGACACCGCCGTCCCTTGAAAGCAGTGCCGCACCGACGGTAAAGCCCGAGTAGGGGGCGTATGCGTTTTCACGCGCCCGCCGTGCGAGGGCGAGCAGCTCTTCAGTTTTCATAAATACGGCCCTTTCTGTAAAGATCCTCACCTGGGGTGAAGAATTTGATGCCGAGATACGCCGCCACGGTCGCGGCTACGTCGGCGAAGGTCGGGCGTGTGCCGAAATTGTGTGCGGGCAGAGATCTGCCGTACAAAAGAAGTGGCACATACTCACGCGTGTGGTCGGTGGTGGGATAGCCGGGATCACAGCCGTGGTCGGCGGTGATCACCAGAAGATCCTCCTCACCCATCGCACTCAAGAATTCACCGAGGAAGCCGTCGAAGGCGTTAAGAGAGGCGGTGTAGCCTTCAATATCGTTGCGGTGTCCGTAGAGCATATCAAAATCCACGAGGTTGACGAAGCAAAGCCCCGAGAATCGCTTCGCAGCATACGCCGCGGCACGCTCCATTCCCTCTTTATTCGAGTGGGTGTAGACCGATTGCGTGATCCCGCGCCCCGCGAAGATATCGTTGATCTTGCCGACGGCAATGCTGTCAAGCCCTGCCGCACTGACCGCGTCAAGCAGGGTGCGTCCGGGGGGCGGCAGAGAGAAATCGCGGCGGTTTGCCGTGCGCGTAAAGCTCCCCTCCTTACCCGTAAAGGGGCGTGCGATCACACGGCCGACACCGTGCTCACCCACAAGGATCGCGCGGGCGGTCGTGCAGATCTCGTAAAGCTCGTCAATCGGTATGAGCTCCTCGTGCGCGGCGATCTGAAAGACACTGTCTGCCGAGGTGTAGACGATGAGGTCGCCGCTTTGCAAATGCGCCGCGCCGTAGTCCTTGATGACCTCGGTGCCCGAATAGGGCTTGTTGCAAAGGATACCGCGCCCTGTTTTCTGCTGCAAGGGATCAATCACTGCGTCGGGAAAGCCGTTGGGATAGGTGGGCAGCGGCGCGCGGCTGATCAACCCCGCCAGCTCCCAATGCCCGATGGTCGTATCCTTCCCCGCCGATGCCTCACGCAGGCGGGCAACCGATGCCATCGGCGAATCGGTCCGTCCGAGAAAGGAGAGACCGTCAACATTGCCGATGCCAAGCCTTTGCAGATTCGGGATGCGCAGTCCACCCGATCTTTCAAGTGTCCGCAGGGTATGCGCGCCAAGGTCGCCGAATTCGATCGCATCGGGCGACTCACCCGCGCCGAGAGAGTCGAGAACGAAAAGAAATACTCTGCGGCTCACTTCTCCACCTCCTCACGGTAGAGCTTCACGAGGCGCGAGGTGCCGAGTCGGTCAGCCCCTGCGGCGACCATTGCCTCGGCATCATCAAAGCTCGCGATCCCACCCGCCGCCTTGACACGGATAGAAGGGGCGGTATAGCAACGTAAAAGGCGTACGTCAGCAGGCGTTGCGCCGCCGCCACCGTAGCCCGTGCTGGTCTTGATAAAGTCGGCACCGCTTTGGCTGACGATCTCACAGGCGGTGCGCTTTTCCTCCTCGGTCAGCATCGCAGTCTCGACGATGACCTTCAGAATCTTTCCGCGGCACGCCGCGCGTACACCACGGATATCCGATAAAGCGGCGGCGGTATCCCCCGCCTTCAAAAGTCCGATATTAATGACCATATCGATCTCATCCGCGCCATCCTCTGCGGCAAGACGCGCCTCGTTGGCCTTTGCGGCGGGTGAGCTGTTGCCGTGGGGAAAGCCGATTACGGTACAGATCGGAATCGCGCCCTTTGCGTGCGCGGATGCAAGCTTCACGTAGCAGGGAGGAATACAGACCGATGCCGTTTTGAAGAGGATGCCCTCGTCAACGGTACGGAGAATGTCAGCAGGCCTCGACGCAGGAGCTAATAGGGTGTGATCGGTGATTGCAAGAAGTTCTTTTTTCTCCATTTTCTTTCCTTCCTTTTTTCAGGGTATCTCTATTATAACACGTCCAAACCGTTTCGTCAATATGCTCAAACGTTTCTCGTATAAAAATGTTTGATTTGTTCAATATTACAACAAAATCCGTGTTTTTTTGCCAAAAAAGAGTGCCCGTCAAAATTTGTGTTTTGGTTGGCACTCTCTTTTGCGTCTTTATTTTTTCAGTCGCTCCATAACGGCGTTTTCCTTGCCAAAGTGGTCGCAGAGGGTCCTATATTCCCGATAGAGCGCATCGTATGCGCTGACATTTTTTGGCTCGGCACACAGACCTACGCATAGGACTGCGCGAGGTGCTCCGACGCCGTCTTGATGTCGAGATAGATGCCCGCGGCGACGGCGGCGTATCGCAGGACGTGCCGCTGATCGAGATCTTCAAAAATACGGAATGCGCGGTACCTCCAACGCCAACGCGCACACGCTCCCCTCGCGCTACGCGCCTGAGCATGTCAAAAGCATCTATCTTGACTCGAGTATGGAGATCGCCTGCCACAGCATCTTGAGCAGCAACCGAACGCAATGTCGCTTTATAACCTCACCCCGGCGGCAAGAAGCTTGTCGTTAAGGCGGGAAAGACGATTACGGTAGAATAAAGCAAAAGAGTCTGTTGCAGATGCAACAGACTCTTTCGTTTCAAAAGCCGTCGGCAAGCAGGTGCGCCGAGCAGCTTTTATTTTTTACGGGGTGTAAATTACTTAACCTCGACTTCTGCGCCGGCAGCCTTCAGCTCGTCAGCGATCTTAGCAGCCTCGTCCTTGGAAACGCCTTCCTTAACGGTCTTGGGAGCGCCCTCAACCATTTCCTTAGCTTCCTTCAGGCCGAGACCCGTGATGTTACGGATAGCCTTGATAACGTCGAGCTTCTTGTCGCCGAATGCCTTGAGGATGACGTCAAACTCAGTCTTCTCCTCAGCAGCAGCTGCGGGAGCAGCGCCACCTGCAGCAGGAGCTGCAACAGCCATAGCAGCGGCGGAAACGCCGAATTCTTCCTCGAATTCCTTTACGAGGTCAGCCAGCTCCAGGATGGAGAGGCCCTTTACGAGTTCAATAATCTGTGCGGTTTTTTCGTTAGCCATTTTATGATACCTCCGATATTACAATTACTGTTTTAATTTTTTGCAGATTAAGCTTCTGCGGGAGCTTCAGCGGGAGCTTCTTCGCTTTCAGGCGCACCACCGAGCTTGTCGATGTATGCCTGCAGGACGCATGCGAAGCCGTAGAGCGGCGACATCATGCTGCCAAGCAGCTTGGAAAGCAAGGTT
>JAFTLE010000082.1 GCA_017452895.1 Clostridia bacterium | reverse complement strand
TCCTTATACTTGAAGTCCATCTCCTTGCCGCCGACAATCGCGTTCAGCTCTGCCAAGTCTGCGGGAACCGTCCAGTCGAGCGTGATGTTCGAGAAGGGTGCCTGCGTACCCCAGCGCGAGGGGGTGTTGACACCGTAGATGAAGGCTTCAATGCACTTTTTGACCTGTCCGTAGTTGAGGTTGTCCACCTTGACGAAGGGGGCAAGGTAGGTGTCGAACGAGGAGAACGCCTGCGCGCCTGCCCACTCGTTCTGCATGATGCCGAGGAAGTTGACCATCTGGTTGCAGAGGGTGGAAAGATGTGCTGCGGGCGCCGAGGTGATCTTGCCGGGAACGCCGCCAAGCCCCTCTTGAATCAGCTGCTTCAGCGACCAGCCCGCGCAGTAGCCCGTGAGCATCGAGAGGTCGTGAATGTGGATGTCCGCATTTCTGTGCGCGTTTGCGATCTCGTCATCGTAGATCTCGGAGAGCCAATAGTTCGCCGTGATCGCGCCCGAGTTCGAGAGAATCAGACCGCCGACCGAATAGGTCACGGTGGAGTTCTCCTTCACGCGCCAGTCGTTGATCTTAAGGTAGTCGTTGACCGCATCCTTGTAGTTGAGGACGGCGGACTGTACCTTTCTCATCTTCTCGTGCTGACGGCGGTACAGAATGTACGCCTTCGCAACGTCGTCGTAGCCCGCCTTGATCAGCGTGGACTCAACGCAATCCTGAATGTCCTCGACCGAGATCAGCCCCTCCTTGATTTTGTCACCGAACGCCGAGGTGACCTTCAGTGCGAGGAAGTCGATCACGTCGGGGTGATACTGCTTCTCCTGTGCCTCAAACGCCATGCGGATGGCAGAGCTGATCTTCTCAAGGTTAAAGTCTACGACCTTACCTTCTCTTTTCAATACCTGATACATAAAAATACTCCTTTTTCAGTAAACTCATAATTTCGCAGTGTATATAGTTTACTATAAAAAGGAGTATTTGTCAATTGGCAAAAAGCACAATATATAGATGTCTTTTTTGTGCAATTGTCCATATTTAGTACAACGTCAGATTCCGCGCAGCTCTGTCACAGGGAGTATTTTTTGCACCGAAAGGAGCAGTTTTCCCAGATCCTGTGCGGAATATCCGGAGAGGCCGTCAGAGATCAGGTGGCCTGAATCAATGTAGCCCTGCAAATAGTAGTGCTGTGCGTTTTTGATCCACGCGGCGATGGCGAGCAGATCCTCCTCGCTATGCAGCTCCCGCACGACGGTGGTGCGGAATTCATAGTCAACGATACCCGAGAGGAGCAGCGAAACCGAGTCGAAGACGGGGGAGAGATCGAAGCCGTCGATGCCGACGGTCTCGGCGTAGCGGCTGGGGGAGTTTTTGATATCCATTGCCACATAGTCGACAAGGCGTGCGTCGATCAGCTCACGCAGCTTTTGGGGGTTGGTGCCGTTGGTGTCAAGCTTGACCGAAAAGCCGAGCGACTTGATCTCGCCGAGGAAGTCGGCGAGATCCGCCTGCAAGAGCGGCTCTCCGCCCGTGACGCAGACACCGTCAAGAATGCCCTGCCGTTTTTTAAGGAAGGTAAAAAAATCCTCGGTACAGACGGTCTCCACCTCGTTTGAAAACAGGACGAGCGGTGCGTTGTGGCAGAAGGGGCAGCGCATATTACAGCCACCCGTAAAGACGGTGGCGGCGACCTTGCCGGGGTAATCGAGCAGGGTCATTTTTTGTAGGCCCTTGAGGATCATTGCGTTTGCCTCCTTACGATCTCAGCGGGGTCGGTGACGAAGTCGGATGCACCGATGCCCTCAAGAAATTCACGCGTGCGGAAGCCCCACAGCACCGAGATGCACGGCAGATCCGCGTTGACCGCGGTCTGATAGTCGACCTCGGAGTCGCCGATGAAGACCGAGTCCTCCTTCGTCGCGCCGAGCCTTTCCATCGCGTAGAATACGGCGTCGGGCGCGGGCTTTTTGCGGATGCCCGCCGCCTCGTTTTCCCCAACGGCAACGTCGATCAGGCCGCCGAAGTAAACGGGCATCAGCTTTTGTACCGCAGAGTCAACCTTATTTGACACGACGGCGATCCGACAGCCGTCGTCCTTCAGCGCACGGAGCATTTCGAGAATGCCGTCGTAGGGCGCGGTCTTATCCTCACAGTGGATCGCGTAGTAGGCGCGGAAGCTGTCAAAGACCGCATCGAATTTCGGATGCTTGTCGCCGTCCTTCGGCATCGCGCGCTCGATCAGCAGACGAATGCCGTTGCCGACGAAGGATAGGACCTCCGCATGCGTACGCAGGGGTAGTCCGTTTTCACGCAGGGCGTGATTGACCGCCTCACGCAAGTCGTCAATGGTGTTGAGAAGCGTACCGTCAAGGTCGCAAATATAGTTTTTGTAACGCATAGGAACTCCTTATCGCTTTGCGCGGTAAAGTCCGCGCAGATAGTTATATAATAGGAAGGCAAGAAAGAGAAAGCCGATATACCCGTAAAGCGGATAGAGCACGCCGACCAGATCGGCGAAGCCGAACAGCGACAGGCCGAACACGAGAAGCGACAGCCCTGCGGCAAGCGGCACGCGCCCCTTCACCGTTCGGATGCGGCAAAGCTCGCCAAGCCGTTCAAAGAGAGGGGATGCGACCGAGAGCGCCGCGCCGAGCATCGCAACGAGCAAAAGCCAAGCGTAGGCGTAATAAAGCACGGGATGCACGCGCTCAGCGACCGCGAGCATCGGCAGCTCGGCATTGCGCGCGGCGGGGGATGAGAGCAGCGCAAAGAGGATCGCGCCCGCACACAGAAGAAGCAAAACGCCGCCAAGGATCGCACCGAGGGACGCTGTGCGCCGATCGTTGATCCGCCGCCCGAGCGCGCAGAACATTCCGAGCGCACCGAGGAAGCCGTAGGACGCATAGGAGAGCGCGTTTGGGAAAAAGGCGAAGGAAAACTCGCGTGAGAGCGTCGGCCATCCGCCGCGAAGCAGAACGAAGACCGATATCCCGATGGCAAGCAGTACGAGCAGCGGCGTCACGAGGGCAAAGTAGCGCAGAACCTGCGTCGTTCCAAGGCAAATGAGGAATGCGACCGCCGCGCAAAAGACGAGCGCACCCAGCACGCGTGCGAGCGTGCCGCCAAGCACGCCCTCGAAGAGTGCGCCGACCCCCGACGCCATAATGAGGTCGATCACGAACAGAAAGGACAGCTCAATGCCCTCTCCAAGATAGGAAAGCGCACGGCACTCGGGCAGGCAGGGCTTTTTTAACGGATCGCGTGCCAGACACCGAAGGAGCATGTAAAAAAAGAGCGAGAGAAGGAGCATGGACAAAAGCAGTCCGCAGACACCAAATACGCCGAAGCGACCGAAAAAGAGGTAGAGCTCCTGCCCCGACACGAATCCCGCGCCAAGCACGCTTCCCATGAATACCGATACGGCTTGCAGCAGCCTCCAGCGTTTCACGTCCTCGCCCCCTTCCGCGAAAGAGTATAGCACACGCGTCGATTTTTGTCAAGGCGCATAGCGGTGAGAGAATGAATGCGAGGAAGATGCGACTTTTTGAAAAAAGTCGCGCAAAAACTTAAAAAGGGGAAAGCAGAGGAGACAAAAAGATCCCCACAGCAGGTTTTTTGCCAAGCTTTTTTTGCAAAAAAGCGACCGTTCTCTCTGAAAATGAAAAAGGAGTGCGCTGCACTCCTTTTTGCTTTTAGGCATACATCCCGTTTGCCTTCATATAGGCGTAGAGCTGCTCGCCATGCTGCTGCTCCTCTGCTTGGATGTGGCCCAGCATTTTGCGGGCGGCGGGGGTGGCGAACTCGAAGATGCTGACGTCGTACATCGAGGAAACATGCTTTTCGGTGCTGAGCATATCCTGACAGAGGAAGGCGTCGCTTTTGCGGTCCTCCTCGCTCGCGTAGGAGTAGGCGGTGCAGTTTTGGTTGTTCGAGTTTGAGATCGAGGCGGGCGGGGCGGGGTCCTTCCCTGCCAGCATATCGGTGACGGCACACAGATGCTCGCGCTCGGTTTTCTCCATACTCGAAAAGAGGGCAGAAAGCGCAGTCGATTTTGCCATTTTGGAATACTGCGCGTACTTTTCGATGCAGAGCTGCTCGGCGGATTTCAGGTCCTTTAAAAGATCGGTTTCTTTGCTGCTGATCGTCATTTCTTTTCTCCTTTTTATTTTGGGATCTGTGGATAGTCTTTCCAAAAAAGGGGAAACTATACGGCGGATTTTAAGGTTGATTTATTCTCTGCGAGGTATGGTCTCTTAAAAAGGCGTTTGGAGGGGAATTTATGGAAAGGAAGCGGAAAACGCGGCGCATACGCTACATTCCCGCGCGCTATATTCTGGCGATGCTGATCACGGTGCTTGAGGTGGTCGGCATTATCGGCGCGGTCATCGCGCTCTGCTACTACTTCCGTTTTTTCTATCTTGCCGCGATCGCAACGCATGTCCTCTGCGTGGTGAAGATCGTGTCCTCGGACGATAATCCCGACTATAAGGTGCCGTGGCTTTTAACGGTCATGGGCTTGCCCGTGGTGGGCTTTATGCTTTATTTCCTCTTTTATTCGAGGAGCTTCAAGCGCAAATTTCTGCGCCGTCTTGAGGAGCTGCAAACGCGGGGCTACGAGTACGACGATACGCGCGCGACGGCGGCGCTTGCGCGGGAGGGCGCACCGATCGAGGGTGACCTGCGTATGCTCTGCCGCATTGCTGACACGCACCTCTTTCAAAATACGGCGACGACCTATTTTCCGCTTGGTGAGGATCTGCACCGCGCGATGCTTGCCGATCTTAGGGCGGCGGAGCATTTCATTTTTATGGAATATTTCATTATCGAGCGGGGGGTCTTCTGGGACTCCATCCTTGAGATCCTTCGGGAGAAGGCGAGGGCCGGGGTCACGGTCAAGATCCTTTACGACGACGTGGGATGTATGAAGACGCTGCCCGGAAATTACACGCGGGTGCTTGCGCGCGACGGCATCGAGTGTCTTCCCTTCTCCCGCCTGCGCGGAAACGCGGACAGCGAATTCAACAACCGCAACCACAGAAAGATCACGGTCATCGATGGCAGGGTCGGATTTACAGGCGGCGTGAATCTTGCCGACGAATATATCAACGCGCGCGTGCGCTTCGGTCATTGGAAGGATACGGGGCTACGCCTTGAGGGGGCAGCGGTCTACGAGCTGACGCGGCTCTTTCTGCTCGATTTCGGCGTGAGCAAGCGAAAAACAGAGCTCCCCGAGCTGGCGCTGTATCCCGATTTTTCGGACGTGGTGGGGTCGGGGTACGTCGTTCCCTTCGGCGACGGGCCGCGGCCGCTGTACCGACACCGAGTCACAAAAAGCGCGATCCGCAATCTTTTGGCAAGCGCGCGCCGCTACGTCTATATGACGACGCCCTATCTCATCATTGACAACGACCTTTGCACCTGCATCGAAAACGCGGCGATGCGCGGGGTCGACGTGCGGATCATTCTGCCGCACATTCCCGACAAGCGGCTGATCTTTGAGATCACGCAGAGCTATTACGCGCGCCTGCTTTCGGCGGGAGTCGGGATCTACGAATACACGCCCGGATTCATCCACGCGAAAAGCTATCTTTGCGACGACAGCGTGGCGATCGTCGGCACGGTCAACCTCGACTATCGGAGTCTTGTGCATCACTTTGAAAACGGCGTACTGCTCTATCGTTGTGACGCCATTGCCGACCTGAAGGCCGACCTTTGTGCGACGCTTGCCGCATCTGAGCAGATTCCGCGGGCGAGCAGCCGTCCGCGCCTTTGGCGGCGGATGCTCCGCGCCACCTTGCGGGTCTTTGCGCCGCTGATGTAAAGATAAAAAATCCACCGCAATATTGTGATGTCCTTAGCGGAGAATTTTCACTTTGAATAAAGTGCAAGCATCGCATTTGACCAGGCAAACACAAATTGGGCTAAGCCCAAACCCATATAACGACAGAAAGAGAGAACAAATCGGTTTTATAGCCGAAAT
>JAFTLE010000081.1 GCA_017452895.1 Clostridia bacterium | reverse complement strand
GGTGACGGCTTTTAGTTTTAGATACCTCTCTTAACGTAGGAGGTATGAAGAATCTCGTGGGCCTTATGGCTGTTCGGCTCGCCAAAATACTCCTCATAGAGCTTCTTGACGGCAGAGTTTTCGTGAGACTTACGAATATCCTTCGCAACGTCAGCCGAATAAAGAACAGCTGCGCGCTTTGCGCGGATGTCGACGTTGTTACGAACAACAGCAGGCTGGATCGGCTGACCGCCGCCGTTTACACAACCGCCGGGGCAAGCCATAACCTCGATAAAGTGAACGTTCACTTCCCCATTCTTGACCATGTTCAGAAGCTTCTTTGCGTTTGCAGTACCGCTGGTAACCGCAACGTTCAGCTTTAGGTCGCCAAGCATATAGGAGGCGAATTTGATGCCTTCAGTGCCGCGTACGTCGGTGAAATCAACCTTCTCAAGCTTCGTGCCGGTCACAACCTCAGCAGCGGTACGGAGAGCAGCCTCCATAACACCGCCGGTTGCACCAAAGATAACGCCGGCACCCGAGGAAACGTCGAACGGATCGTCAAATGCAACGTCCTCGAGCGAATTGAAGTTGATGCCTGCCTTCTCGATCATATTGGCAAGCTCACGCGTCGTGATCGCGACGTCGACGTCGGGAACGCCTGCGGCGTTCTGATCGTCACGGGTGACCTCGAACTTCTTTGCGGTACAAGGAATGCAGGAAACGAAGAAGATCTTCTTCGGATCAAGACCCATCTTCTCAGCGTAGTAGGTCTTATACATTGCACCGAACATCTGCTGAGGAGACTTGCAGGTGGAGAGATTCTCTACCATATCCGGGAAGTAATGCTCGCAATACTTGACCCATCCGGGGGAGCAAGAGGTGATCATCGGAAGCTTTCCGCCATTGTTGAGTCTGCCGATGAACTCGGTTGCCTCCTCCATAATGGTGAGGTCAGCGGTGAGATTCATATCGTATACGCCGTCAAAGCCAAGCATCTTTGCAGCAGCAACAAGCTTGCCTTCCCCATCCGTACCGATCGGATTGCCGAAGGACTCAGCGATCTGAGCACGAACGGAAGGTGCCATGCAGATGGCAACGTGCATATCGGGATCTGCGATCGCATCCAATACCTTCTGGGTATCGTCCTTTTCGTAAAGTGCGCCGACAGGGCAAGCAACGATACACTGACCGCAGTTAATACAGGTCGTTTCGGTCAGATCCTTTTCGAATGCAGAACCGATCTCGGTATCGAAACCGCGGTTCATTGCACCGATCGCACCGATGCCCTGCAGCTTTTCGCAAGCAGCTACGCAACGGCGGCAAAGGATACATTTGTTGTTGTCGCGAACGATCGAGGGGCCGATGTTTTGGATCGCAAATCTGCCATCAGCGGGCTTTCCGAAGTGATCCTCATCAACGCCGTAGTCGCGGCAGAGCTTCTGCAGCTCGCAGTTGGTGGAACGAACGCAGGAGAGGCACTTCTTTTCGTGGTTGGAAAGAACCAGCTCAAGATTCGTCTTTCTTGCGGCACGGATCGCGGGGGTGTTGGTTTTGATCTCCATTCCCTCAGCTACGGGATAAACGCAAGCGGCTACAAGACCGCGGGCGCCCGTTACCTCTACCAGGCAGAGACGGCATGCGCCAATCTCGTTGAGGTCCTTCAGATAGCAAAGCGTAGGAATGTCAATCCCTGCATATTTTGCAGCTTCGAGTACAGTTGCGTTTTTCGGAACCGCATACTCTTTACCATTAATTTTTACGTTTACAGTTTCCATTTTCAACGGCTCCTTTCATTATGCCTTATAAATGGCATTGAATTTACAAGTGGAGATACAAGCACCGCACTTGATACACTTGGAAGCATCGATCGCATACGGCGACTTCTTGCCCTTCGTGGGAGCAAGGTCGGTCTGCGTGATCGCGCCAACGGGACAAGCTCTGACACACATACCGCAGCCAAAGCAGTTTTCGGGAGCGATGGTGTACTGCATCAGGTTCTTGCAGACGCCTGCAGGACACTTCTTATCGACGATGTGAGCAATATACTCGTCTTTGAAATAACGGAGCGTGGACAGAATCGGGTTTGGTGCGGTTTGTCCAAGTCCGCAAAGAGATGCGCTCTTGATATAGTTTGCAAGCTCTTCAAGACGGTCAAGGTCTTCAAGCTCGCCGTTGCCGCTGGTGATCTTTTCAAGGATCTCAAGAAGTTTCGGAACGCCAACACGGCAGGGGGTACATTTACCGCAGGACTCGTCAACCGTGAATTCGAGGAAGAACTTCGCGATGTCGACCATGCAGTTATCCTCGTCCATAACGATCAGACCGCCGGAGCCCATCATAGAGCCGATGGAGATGAGGTTGTCGTAATCGATGGGCGTATCGATCAGGTCAGCAGGGATACAACCGCCGGAAGGACCACCGGTCTGTGCTGCCTTGAACTTTTTGCCGTTCGGAATGCCGCCGCCGATCTCCTCAACGACCTCACGAAGGGTCGTACCCATCGGGATCTCAACGAGACCGGTGTTCTCAATCTTACCGCCGAGGGCGAATACCTTCGTACCCTTGGATTTTTCGGTACCCATCGAGGTAAACCATTTAGCGCCCTTCAGGATGATCTGCGGGATGTTTGCATAGGTCTCTACGTTGTTGATGATCGTGGGCTTGCCGAACAGACCCTTCACAGCCGGGAACGGAGGACGGGGTCTCGGCTCACCGCGGTTACCCTCGATCGAGGTAAGCAGAGCGGTCTCCTCGCCGCAGACGAATGCGCCTGCACCCAGACGGAGCTGAATATCAAAGTTAAAGCCGGTGCCGAAGATGTCTTTGCCGAGCATACCGTTTTCGCGTGCCTGCTTCAAAGCGACCTGCAAACGGTGAACGGCGATCGGGTACTCTGCACGAACATAGATATAACCCTCGTCAGCGCCGATCGCATAGCCTGCGATCGCCATTGCTTCAAAAACTGCGTGGGGGTCCCCCTCAAGAATGGAGCGGTCCATGAATGCACCCGGGTCGCCCTCGTCCGCATTACAAACAACGTACTTCTTCCCTGCGGGCTGGGCTGCGGCAAACTGCCACTTTCTACCCGTGGGAAATCCGCCGCCGCCGCGACCGCGAAGACCGGATTCCAGGATGATGTCTATGACCTCCTGGGGCTTCATTTCGGTAAGAACCTTACCCAATGCCTTGTAACCGTCACCTGCTATGTACTCGTTGATGTTCTCGGGATCGATCACACCACAGTTGCGGAGTGCAACGCGGTTCTGCTTGGCATAGAAACGCGTGGAGTTGAGGGCGGAAACGGTGCCGTCCTCCTTCAGGGTCTCCTTGTAGACCAAGCGCTTTACGATGTGACCGTTCAAAAGGTGCTCGTCAACGATTTCCTTGACGTCCTTCAGCTCGATTCTGGAGTAGAAAGTTCCCTCGGGGTAAACGATAACGATCGGGCCGAGTGCGCAAAGACCGAAGCATCCGGTCTGAACAACCTTCACCTTGTCTGCAAGACCGACAGCGTTGATCTCTTCGATCATTGCTTCGCGGAGTGCGGGGCTACCCGAGGAGGTACAACCCGTACCGCCACAGATCAATACGTGCTTCTCTTCGCTATTTTGTGCGCCACCCGTACGAATGGCAAGATCGCCAGCCGTTGCTTCTTTGATGGCAGCGAGTTCTGCTAAAGTTTTCATACTAAGCTTCCTTTCATCAATCTATATTTTCAGAAAACGAAATTACATGTATTTTTCGAGAATACCCTTGATATCAGCAACGGTAAGACGACCGTATACTTCGTCGTTGATGGTCAAAACGGGGGCAAGACCGCACGCGCCGATGCAACGGGTCGCTTCAAGACTGTATCTACCGTCAGGAGAGGTTTCGCCGGCCTTAACACCGAGGATCTCGGTTACTTTGTTGATGATGTCACCGGAGCCCTTAACGTAGCAAGCGGTGCCGAGGCAAACGCCGATAGCAACCTCACCCTTCGGGTTCAGAGAGAACTGCGAATAGAACGTAGAAACGCCGTAGACCTCAGAAAGCGAAACGTCAAGAGCGACGGCAATGTGCTTCTGAACCTCGATCGGAAGGTAGCCGTAAATACCCTGCGCACCCTGAAGCACGCGCATCAAAGCTCCTTCTTCACCCTTCAATTCGGCAATGAGAGCATCGAGCGCAGCCTCTTGCTCCTTTGTTCCCTTGAAGGCCACAGTAGTCATTTTCTTTTTCATGCTTGTGAATCTCCTTAGAAATTTTTTGTAGATATGCTGCGCATCAAGAATCCTACACAGCATAATTTTACATCCTATTTATTATAACATATACCTTTAAAAAAGTCCATACCTTTTTGACAAAAATTCGACAATTGACTGTTTTTTTATCATTTGGTTAAATATATAAGGACAAATTATAACAAAAGGACACGAAGGTGTCCTTTTATTATGCAGCTTTATGCAATCGGGAATTTTTTCTCAATAAGATCGGCTGCGTGGTCGAGGTGCGGATGATCGAACAATTCAACGACGCCGCCGTCGATCTGTGTTGCGAAAGCGGGATTGATCGGGATCTTCGCAAGAACCTCAAGTCCGTGTGCTGCGGCGAGCTCGTCAATGTGGCTCTTGCCGAAAATTTCGATCTTCTTCCCGCAATCGGGGCATTCAAGGTAACTCATATTCTCGACAAGACCGAGAACGGGAATCTTCATAAGTGCCGCTGTGTTGATAGCCTTTTCTACGATCATGGAAACCAGCTCCTGCGGGCTCGAGACGATAATGATTCCGTCAAGTGGCAGACTCTGGAATACCGTCAACGGAACGTCGCCCGTTCCCGGAGGCATATCAACGAACATATAGTCAACGTCATTCCAAACGACCTCGGACCAGAATTGCTTGACGGCACCTGCGATGACAGGACCGCGCCATACGACGGGCTTTGATTCCTCATCGAGAAGCAGGTTTAAGGACATGACTTCGATTCCCGTTTTGGTGCGGACGGGAATCATTCCGAGGTCGGTTCCTTCTACACTGCCCGGCTTCAGACCGAACGCCTTCGGAATAGAGGGGCCTGTAATGTCGGCGTCAAGGATCGCGGTTTTGTAGCCGCGACGGTTCATCAAGACGCTGAGCATCGAGGTGACGATCGATTTACCGACACCACCCTTTCCGCTGACGATACCGATAACGTGCTTAATTTCGCTGACGCTGTTAGTTGGTGCCAACATGCTTTTGTTTTCTCCCGACTCGCGCGAAGCGCAATTTTCAGAGCAGGAGCTGCAGTTGTGAGAACATCCCATTATTATTTATCTCCTCTAAAATATTTAATCGTTGATTGTGCTTTGATGATGATTCTTAGTTCTTGAAAAACGGTTTGCAAGCATCGGAAGGAAGCGGCAAAGCTCGACATAAATGGCGGCGGGGATCAGTGCAAGCCAGGTCAATGCCGAGGGGGTGAAGGCAAAAAGCGCCCCCAAACCGTTGAAAGCGGAAAGTGCGATCACGAAAAGAACGAGAAACGCGAAATACAGAAGAATTGAGAGACTAATCTTCTGTCTGCAGTAGAAAACGACCGAGCATGCGGAAATCAACAGCATCGCCAGAAAGACGTACGAAGTGACCTCGTGCAAAGACATCGGACGCCCCGCAAAATAGAGGATCAGTATGGGCAATGCGCCAAAAAACAGGGTAATAAAAGGAAGCAGAAAGGAAGCTCCGACAGTGACTTGGCTGACGTACGAATTTCTGTCGAGCACCCTT
>JAFTLE010000080.1 GCA_017452895.1 Clostridia bacterium | reverse complement strand
GTCTGTACTCCTTTTCACACTTCTTGCCCTGCAAGGTATAGTGTGTTACACCTTATGGTATACTGTTGGGCGGTAAAGATTTTTAGTGATATGCTTCGCTTCGCTCAGCGTGATATTTTTGCTTCGCAAAAGTGATATTGCCCCGAGTTGCTTTGCACTCTATGGTCGCAGTGATATTCTATTCGCCTTTGTAACATCACACGCGCGTAGCGCATATCACTGCCGCAGGCGAATAGAGTTGGCGTACCTGCTTTATCGCAGGTGCGCCAAGGGTTCTCTGCCTTTTGTTATGGTCGGGGCGTTTACCGATTCCTCGGTTCGTTTGCGCGGGAGTGGCAGGCGCCGCTGTGGGGGCAGGTGCTACAGCCGCAGCCGCAGGAGGACTTCCCCTGCTTTTTATCGCGGATCAGCTTGAAGATGACGAGCCCGACGATCACCGCGAGGGCGATCGAAATGAGGACTGTGGCGAGCATAGAGCGTCTCCTTTCGGTTGGTTATTTGTCGCGTTTGGTTTGCTTTTTGGGGTAGAGGAGCAGGAAGATCATACCCGCGAGCAGAAGGAGTGCGAGGGCAAAGCCGAGCGTGCTTAAAAGCGTAACGGGTGCTGTGAAGAGTGCCCCGATGCGGTAGACGATAAAGGCGATCACATAGGCGAAGATGCACTGGTAGGCGATGGCGAGAGCGAACCACTTGTGGCTCTTCATCTCACTGCGGATGGCGCCGATCGCGGCGAAGCAGGGGGCGCAAAGCAGATTGAAGATGAGGAAGGAATAGCCCGCAAGCCTCGTCATACCCATAAAGTCAAGCACGCCGAAGACCGCGACGATCTCCTCCTTTGCAAGCAGTCCCATAAAGGTGGCAACGGTCGCCTCTGCCGAGCCGAAGCCGAGCGGTGCGAACACCCACTTGAAGGCGTTGCCGATCCTGCCGAGGATGCTGTCGGCGATTTCCATATCGACCGAGAAGCCAAAGCCGTTTTCCGTAAAGCCAAGCTTCGAGCCCGCCCAGATGACGAGCGTTGCGAGCAGAATGACCGTGCCCGCCTTTTTGATGAAGGACCAGCCGCGCTCCCACGTGCTGCGCAAAAGATTGCCGACCGACGGCATATGGTAGTCGGGCAGCTCCATGATAAAGGGTGCAGGCTCACCCGCGAACATCGGCGTTTTTTTCAGAATGATGCCCGAGACGGCGATCGCGGCAATGCCGAGGAAGTACGCCGAGGGGGCGACCCACCACGCACCGCCGAACAGCACCGTTGAGATCAGCGCGATGATCGGCAGCTTGGCGCTGCACGGCATAAAGGTCGTGGTCATGACCGTCATCCGTCGGTCGCGCTCGTTTTCGATCGTGCGCGACGCCATTACGCCCGGCACGCCACAGCCGATGCCGACGAGCATCGGAATAAAGGATTTACCAGACAGACCGAAGCGGCGGAAAAAGCGATCCAGCACGAAGGCGATGCGCGCCATATATCCGCAAGCCTCAAGGAATGCGAGCATCAAAAAGAGGATCAGCATTTGCGGAACGAAGCCAAGCACCGCGCCGACACCGCCGATGATGCCCTCCACGATCAGAGATGTCAGCCACTCTGCGGCACCGACCTTGTTAAGACCGCGCTCGGCAAGCACGCCGACACCCGGTACCCACGCGCCGTAGCCGTCGGGCGCGGGTGCGCCCGCAAGGATCGCGTCAAAGGTCTCGGTCAAGAGGGTCGCTGTCGCCTCACTTCCGTGCGCAAGATGCTCGATCACGGCAGGGCCGTATGCGCCCCACGTCTCTTCAAAGGCGAAGTAGTCGCGGTCATCGATCGCGGCGAGGATCTCGTCAGCACCGACGACCTCGGCGTTGACTGCGCGAAGAATAGTCGGGCGGAGCGTTTCACTTGCAAAGAGCGTTTCATCGGCGTACTCGGTGACAGCCGCCTCGTATTTTCCCCGACCGATGCCGAGAAAATGGAAGCCGTCGCCAAAGAGTCCGTCGTTCGTAAAGTCGGTCACCCACGTGCCGACGGTGGATACCGCGATATAGTAAACGAGGAACATCACGAGCGCGAAGATCGGGAGTGCGGCGAAGCGGTTCATCACCACGCGGTCGATCTTATCCGACACGGAGAGCTTCGTGCGGTCCTGTTTTTTGTAGCAGCTTTTCATCACGTGCGCAACGTAGACGTAACGCTCACCCGTGATGATGCTTTCGGCGTTGTCGCCAAGCTCCTTTTCGGCGGCGGCAATATCCGTGTCCATATGCGCGAGGAGCTTTTCGTCAATATGTAAGCTTTCCTTTACCTTTTCATCGCGCTCAAAGATCTTGATGGCGTACCAGCGCTGCTGCTCTGCAGGCAGATCGTGCAGTACCGCCTCCTCAATATGTGCGATCGCGTGCTCAACAGCACCCGAGAAAATGTGCATCGGCATCGGCTTTGCCGTTTGTGCCGCCTCGATTGCCGCATCTGCCGCCTCGAGTACGCCCTCGCCCTTGAGGGCGGAGATCGTGACGACCTGACAGCCGAAATGACGGGCAAGCTCTGCCGTGTCGATCCTGTCGCCGTTTTTGCGGACGACGTCCATCATATTGATCGCCATCACGACGGGAATACCAAGCTCGGTCAGCTGGGTGGACAGATAGAGATTCCTTTCAAGGTTGCTTCCGTCCACGATGTTGAGAATGACGTCGGGGCGCTCGTGTACCAGAAAATTACGGGCAACGACCTCCTCCGTCGTATAGGGGGAAAGCGAGTAAATACCCGGCAGGTCAACGACGGTCACGCCGTCGTGATGGCGCAGCCTTCCTTCCTTCTTCTCGACCGTAACGCCCGGCCAGTTACCAACGAACTGATTGGAGCCCGTCAGGGCGTTGAACAGCGTAGTTTTTCCGCTGTTCGGATTTCCCGCAAGTGCGATCCGCAAATTCATATGCCTTTCCTTTCATTATGAAGTTAGCATTGGCTAACGGTTATGCAAGTAAATGCGGGGCAGTGCCCCGTTTTGATTAAAGGATAAAGATCTTCTGCGCCATTTCGCGCCCGATGCCGACGCGTGAGCCCTTCGCATTGACGACGAGGTTCCCCGCGATCGTGGAAATAACGGTCACGGTGCCACCCACGACAAATCCGAGGTCTGCCAGATGCTTTTTCGCCTCTGCCTCTCCACCGATCTGTCCGATGATGTTCTCTTCTCCAATAACTGCAGCTGTCAGCGGTATCATACGATCCTCCCGTTAGCATCGGCTAACTTTTCGTGCAAAAATTAAGTTAGCATCGGCTAACCGTTTCATATTATAATCGGTTTTCTACGGTTTGTCAATACCTTTTTTGAAATTTTTTGGATTTTTTTGCAGAATAAAACTGTACCTTGCTTTTTTCAAAAAGATGTGTTATACTGTATGAAGTATATTTTGGAAGGAGGACGGCTATGCATTTACAGGAAAGCGGAGAGATGTATCTTGAGACCATACATATTCTTTCAAAACGGGGCGGATCCGTCCGTTCCGTGGACGTCGGTGAATATATGGGCTACTCGAAGCCGAGCGTCAGCCGTGCGATCGGGCTTCTCAAACAGGGCGGCTTCGTATCGGTGGATGCCGACGGCTCTCTGCATCTGACCGAGGCGGGGCTTGAGGTGGCGGATAAGATGTATCGCCGCCATACGCTCTTGTCCGACTTTTTCATATCGATCGGTGTGGATGCCGAGACCGCGACCGAGGATGCCTGCAAGATCGAGCATCATCTGAGCGACGCGTCCTTCACCGCACTTGAAAGCTTTATCCGTCAGCGAAAGGGAGACGACTATGTTTGAAAATGAAATGATCGAGCTGACGATGCCCGCGCAAAAGAGCATCGCGCTCATCGCACACGACAATAAAAAGCAGGAGCTGATCGACTGGTGCTTAGAGAACAAGAAGATCCTTGAGCATCACTTCCTCTGCGGCACGGGCACGACCGCGAAGATGGTTGCCGACCGCACGGGACTCCCTGTCCGCGGCTTTAACAGCGGTCCGCTCGGCGGCGACCAGCAGGTCGGCGCGCGCATCGTGGAAGGCAAGATCGACGTCGTTATCTTCTTCTCCGATCCACTTGCGGCACAGCCGCACGATCCCGACGTAAAGGCGCTGCTCCGCATCGCGCAGGTCTACGACGTGCCGATCGCGAACAACAAGGCAACGGCAGACTTCATCATCACGAGTCCCTTTATGGACACCCCCTACACCCACAGTCTGTTAAACTTCCGCCGTATGGTGGATGAGCGTTCCAAAACGCTTTAATTTGAATTTCGGCGGCGTTGCCGCCGTTTTTCACGCAATTTGAGAAAGAGGCGTATTTTTCAATGAGTTTTTTCAAGAATTTTGCATCAATGCTTCGCCGTGAGTTCAAGGGCTATAACGGCGCGAGACTTTTAAAGGACCTTCTGGCGGGGCTCACCGTTGCGGCGGTCGCCCTTCCGCTCGCACTTGCCTTCGGGCAGGCGTCGGTCGGACCCGAGCATACCGCGGTCGGTATCGCGGCAGGACTGATCACCGCGATCGTCGCGGGGATCGTAACGGGCGCTCTTGGCGGCGGTAGCTTCCAGATCTCGGGGCCGACGGGGGCAATGACCGTCATTCTCGGCGGTATCGTTTCGGGCGCTTACGGGCTTACGGGTATGTTCGTCGCATCACTGCTCGCGGGCGTGATCCTGCTTCTTGCGGGGGTTTTACATGTGGGGCGGCTGATCCGCTTCATTCCGCGTCCCGTCGTCGTTGGCTTTACCTCGGGCATCGCACTCGTCATTGCGCTGGGACAGCTCGGCAACTTCTTCGGCGTATCGCTTTCGGGAGAAAGCACGCTGGGCAAGGTGATCTTCTTTTTCAAGGAGACGCTCCCCGATATTCATCTGCCGACGCTCCTTTGCTCGCTTTCCGTGGTGCTCATTATGCTGGTCTACCCGAAGCGCTTTGCAAAATACGTGCCCGGCAGTCTCGTTTCGATCATTCTGATCACGGCGGTGGTCGCGCTCTTTCAGATCGACGTCGGCACGATCGGTGAGATCTCGCGCTCGCTCGTTAACAGCGAACGCTTACAGCTTTCTGCCCTCTCCTTTGATATGATCCTCGACCTTCTCTCCCCTGCGCTGACCATTGCGGCGCTCGGCATGGTCGAGAGCCTTTTGTGCGGTACGTGTGCCGCCAATATGAAAAACGAGCCGTTTGACTCGGACATCGAGCTTGTCGCGCAAGGGGTCGGCAACATCGTGATCCCCTTCTTCGGCGGCGTGCCGTCCACGGCGGCGATCGCCCGCACGAGCGTTGCCATCAAGTCGGGGGGACAGACGCGTCTGACGGGTATTTTTCAGTCGCTCTTTCTGATCCTTTGTATGTTTCTTCTACCGAGCGTGATCGGTATGGTTCCCTACGCGGCGCTCGCAGGGGTTCTGATGGTGACCGCCGTGCGTATGAACGAGTGGCACGCCATCCGTCGGTATTTCAAGGGAAAGTTATGGGATGCGATCCTGATGTTCTCGGTCACGATGATCGCGACCGTCCTGCTCGATCTTACCTACGCGATCCTCATCGGCATTCTGCTTGCGCTCATTCTGATGCTCGTCCGCCTCGCGCGGGCACGCTTTGCGCGCGCGGAGGATCCCGCACCCGACACGGCACTCGTCAAGTGCGATACGGCGGCGTTCTTCGCAAATCAAGAGGGGGTTGCCGCCCTGCTTGAGGCGTGCGTGACGAACGACGCGACCCGCGTGATCCTGTCGCTTGAGGGGGTTCGTTATGTGGACGCGTCCTTCGCGATCCGCCTTTTGGAGCTGCACGAGGAGATCGCGCCGCGCGGTCGTCACCTTTTGATCTACGGCGCGGACGAAGATGCGCTTGCCATTTTCAAAAAGGCAGGGCTTTTCGATGCGCTGGGGGAGGACGCATTCCTCACCGAGCTTACGGTACCGACAGAGGCACCCGTTTGCGTATAAAACAAGGCGGAGTCCGTTCGGACTCCGCCTCTGTTTATATACTTTCAAGAATCTTCCGTGCACGGTCGGGGTAGTCCATGATTAAGCCGTCACAACCGAGGCGCAGAAGGCGCTCCATATGCTCCTCGCTGTTGGGTGCCCACACGTGGACGCGCTGGCCGAGCGAGTGGGCGCGTGCAACGATTTCGGGCATCTCGAAAATATCGCCCATATCGGGGTGTATTGCCGCGGCACCGAAGCTCTTTGCATAAGCCGGGGCATCATGCAAGGAAAATGCGCCGTAAAGGGGTGCAACCAAGGCATCGGGCGCGACCGCTTTCATACGCGCAAGCTGCCAGTGACAGAAGCTCGAATAAAAGACGCGATCCTCCATACCGTAGCGGCGTGCGAGCGCGTCAAGGTCTGCGGGCATTTGGGGATCGGACCCCTTGATTTCAACATTGACGTAGAGCTTCGTGTCCTTCAAAAGCTCATAGACCTCGGCGAGCGTCGGAATACGGATGCCGCGGCATCCTTTATAAAATTTGTAGCCGAAGTCAAAATGCTTCAGCTCCTCGAGCGTATACAAAGCGATGCGCCCCTGTCCGTTTGAAAGGCGGTCAATCGTCGCATCGTGCGACACGACGATCTCACGATCCTTCGTATAATGGACGTCAAGCTCAATCGCGTCCGCCTGCATCTCTACGGCGGCGGCAAACGAGGGTAGCGTGTTTTCGGGATGATAGCCCGATGCGCCGCGATGTGCGATAATCAGCGGTCTTTTCGGTAATGTAATCATAGCAACAACTCCTCCTTGATGCGTCTAAGTTTTAACATTGCCCCCATTATAACGCCGAAGTTCCCGTTTGTCAACGCTTTTGCCGAAATTTACACACCGCGTTTTCTTGACAAACTATCTTTGCGATGTTATAATGAAGCAAAGAAAAAGAGGTGATCTGATTGATACGTGATCTTCAAGATAAAATTTTAAGATTAAAAAAGGAACGCGACTTCTGCATTCTCGCACACAGCTATGAATCGCACGAGATCCTTGAGGTTGCCGACTATACGGGCGACTCCTTCGGTCTGAGCAAGAGCGCAATGAACGTCCCGCAGAAGAATCTTTTGCTTTGCGGCGTTCGTTTTATGGCGGAGACGGCGAAGATCCTCTCCCCCGAAAAGCGCGTGTATTTGTCGCATTCGATGGCAGGCTGCCCGATGGCAGAGCAATTTGACAAGGAGCGCGTCCTCGCGCTGAAGGAGCAATATCCAGATGCACCTGTGGTCGCATATATCAACACGACCGCCGCTCTCAAGACCGTGTGTGACGTCTGCGTGACCTCCTCCTCCGCCGTCAAAATCGTGCGTGCGATGAGGGAAAAGCGCATCATCTTTATTCCCGACTGCAACCTCGGTGCCTTCGTGCAAAAGGCGGTGCCCGAGAAGGAGCTGATTCTTCTGCCCGGCGGCTGTCCCGTTCACGCGGCGATGTCCAAGTCGGACGTAGCGCGTGCCAAGGCGGCACATCCCGACGCACTCTTTCTGGTGCATCCCGAATGCAAAAGGGAGGTCGTTGACGCCGCTGATTTTGCGGGCAGCACGACCGCCATTATGGATTTCGTGCGCGACTCCGCGCAAAGCGAATTTATCATCGGTACGGAAAACAGCATCGTAGCGCATCTGCAGTACGAATATCCCGAACGGCGGTTTTATCCTCTGTCGGTCGAGCTGAGCTGCTCGAATATGCGCGTGACGACGCTTCCCGACGTATACAACTGTATGCTTGGCACGGCGGGTGAGGAGATCCTACTGGATGAGGCAACGATTGCCGCCGCACGCCGTCCGATCGACGCGATGATCGCAATGGGTGGATAAAATGAAAACAATGATCGCAATGAGCGGGGGCGTCGACAGCAGTGTTGCCGCCCGCCTTTTGCTTGACGCGGGTCACGACTGCATCGGCGCGACGATGCGCCTACACGGTAGCTTCTGCGGGACTGACGGCGAAAAGGATGCCGCTGAAGTCGCAAAGCAGCTGGGGATTCCCCACACGGCCTACGACCTTGAAGGGGATTTTGAAGCGGAGGTCATTCAGCCGTTTGCCGAAACCTACCTTGCGGGCGGCACGCCCAATCCCTGCATCCTCTGCAACCGCCGTTTGAAATTCGGCACACTTTACGAAAAGGCATCGGAGCTTTCCTGCGATAGGGTCGCGACGGGTCACTACGCGCGTATCGCGTACAGCGAAAAGCACCGCCGCCGCGTGCTGATGCGCGGGCGCGACGCCGGCAAGGATCAATCCTACGTCCTCTACGGTATGACGCGGGAGCAGATTGAGCATACCCTTTTCCCGATCGGCGAGCTGCCGAAGGACGCGGTGCGCGATATTGCAAGGACGGCGGGGCTATCCTGTGCCGAGCGCAAGGACAGTCAGGACATCTGTTTCGTTCCCGACGGCGATTACGCCGCGTTTCTCGAGCGTTATCTCGGGCAGAAATTTGCGGAGGGCGATTTCGTGGACGGCGACGGCAACGTGCTGGGACGGCACCGCGGCATCGTCCGTTATACCGTCGGTCAGCGGAAGGGGTTAGGTCTCTCCCTGCCCGCGCCGCTTTACGTCGGCGGCAAGGATCCCGTGAAAAATACAGTCCTGCTCGTGCCAGAGGAACGGCTTTTTACCGACAGAGTACGCGTTTGCGACGTGATTCTTTCGGCGCTTGACGAGCTACGGGACGGGCTTCCCGTATCGGCAAAGATCCGCTACAACCAGACGGCGATGCCCGCGCGTGTGAGCGATGTGCGCGCCGATTCCTTTCAATTAATATTTGAAACGCCCGTGCGCGCGCCCGCGAAGGGGCAGGCGGCGGTGCTTTACGACGGTGACGTCGTGATCGGAGGCGGTACGATATGTTAGAGGAAACGCAATTTGACAGAACCGACCGTCTGTTTGGCGAGGGTGCGTCCGTCGTGCTGGCGCAAAAGCGGGTTGCCGTATTCGGCGTTGGCGGTGTTGGCGGCTACGCCGTCGAAGCACTCGCACGCGCAGGGGTCGGACAGATCGATCTGTGCGACCACGATACCGTCTCGCTCTCCAACCTGAACCGACAGATCATCGCCCTGCACAGCACTGTCGGGCGGCTGAAGGTCGATGTCCTGCGGGAGCGCATTGCCGACATCAACCCCGCCGCTACCGTCCGCACCTATCCCGTCTTTTTCACGCCTGAAAACGCAAACGACTTTGATTTTTCGGCATACGATTATGTGCTTGACGCGATCGATACGGTCAGCGGCAAGATCGAGCTTGTTCTGCGTGCGAAGGCGGCAAACGTAAAGATCATCAGCGCAATGGGCGCAGGCAACAAGATCGGCACCGCCGCGTTTGAGGTCACGGACCTCTTCCGCACGAGCGTCTGCCCGCTTGCCCGCGTAATGCGCACCGAGCTGCGACGGCGCGGCGTACGCGACCTAAAGGTCGTTTACTCAAAGGAGGAGCCGCGCGCCCCCTACAAAAGAGCGGGCGAGGAAAAGCTACGCAAGGTTGCCCCCGGCAGCGTTTCCTATATGCCGTCGGTCGCAGGGCTTTTAATGGCGGGTGAGGTCATCCGTGATCTTTTGCTTCATAAACAAACGCAAAGAGGCTAGTCCCTACATGGACGGCCTCTTATTTTTTCGCACCCGCAGCCTTCTGTTTGTAAAGTTTTATTTGCATTTTTTGGGTTTTGCGCTTCGTTTTTGAAACATTATGCTTTAAAAAGAGAGCAAAAGTCTTGACTTTCGTATGATTATGCGGTAAAATGTATACACATTATAAAGGACATTCGTCTTAAGGAGGATTTACTTATGAAAAAGTTTTTGAGTCTTGCACTCGCTGTCCTGATGCTCTTCGGTTGCGTCGCTATGCTCGCATCCTGCGGCGATGACGCAAAGGTAAAGATCATCGACATCAAGCTAACCGATGAGGAATATGCTTACCTCATCAAGAAGGGCAACACCGAGCTTCAGTCCGACTTCAACGCATTCCTTGCAGAAATCAAGGAAAACGGTGAGTTCCAGAAGATTGTTGACAAGTACTTCAAGGGTGAGGGCACGAAGGTTGGCGTGACCGCAGGCGACCTTAACGCCGCAAATAACGACGACACCTTCATCGTTGTCACCAACTGCCCGTTCGAGCCCTTCGAGTACGTAGGCAACGACGGCAAGCTGTACGGCATCGATATCGAGATCGCAAAGGCATACGCCGATTCGCGCGAGCTGAATCTCGTGATCAAGAATCTGCCGCAGTTTGACCCGATCTTCGATCAGGTTGAGGCAGGTCTTGCCGACATCGGTATGGCAGGCATCACCATTTCAGAGGACCGTCTTGCATCCTTCGATTTCACCACCGCTTACTACAACGCATCGCAGAAGATCATCGTCCCCGCAGATTGCAAGGACTTTGACGACTGCAAGACCGCAGCGGACGTTGAGAACATTCTGAAGGGTCTGAAGGATAAGTCGATCGGTTACCAGACGGGTACCACGGGCAACTGGTACGTTGCAGGTGATGCTGACTGGGGCTACGACGGCTTCTCGAACGTGAAGGCAAAGGGCTACGACACCGCGCTCGACGCCATCAACGATATGCTCAACGGCAATATTTACGCCGTTGTGGTTGACGAGGCACCCGGTACCGCAATGGTCAAGGGCGTCAACGGCAACTAAGAGATTATACGAATGCAAAAGCCCCGCCCTACGGCGCGGGTTTTTGCTATGTTTAAGGATTTGTGATGATTAACAAGATCAGTAAATTTATTGATACACTGCAGGAGGAATACTTCCGCGATCTCGTGCTTGAGGGCTTTCGCAACACGATCCTGATCGCTGTGATCGGTCTTTTGATCGGCATCGTGATCGGTACGCTGATCGCCGTCATCAAGGTCGCGCCAAAGTATAACGTCGTCATCCGCTTCCTCGACAAGCTCTGCGTCTTTTACGTAGGACTTTTCCGCGGGACGCCGATGGTGGTACAGCTCCTTTTGACCTATTACGTCATTCTGCCGCTTTGCGGCGTCAATATCCCCGCACTTTATGTCGGTTTCCTCGTCTTCGGTATGAACAGCGGCGCGTACGTTTCCGAAATTATGCGCGGCGGTATCAACTCGGTCGACAAGGGGCAGCTTGAGGCGGCGCGTGCCGTCGGTCTCGGCTTCCCCACCTCGATGCTGAAGATCGTCGTGCCGCAGGCGGTCAAGAATATTCTGCCGACCCTCGGCAACGAGTTCATCACGCTGATCAAGGAGACCTCGGTCGTTAGCTTTATCACGGTGTACGACCTCTACTCTGCCCTCAAGAACATCGGACTTTCCAACTACGAAACGATGGTTCCGTATCTTGTGATTGCCCTGATCTACATCGTATT
>JAFTLE010000079.1 GCA_017452895.1 Clostridia bacterium | reverse complement strand
GGTTACGTACGGCTCCTTTTGTGTGTATTTCCGAAATAATAGTAGGGAACGGCTATGGCCGTTCCCTACTTTGGCTGAATATGTAACGAAGCCCGCTCCATTTGGAACGGGCTTGTGCGGTATAGTGCTTTGAGCTTTTTGAGGATCTCTTCAACCTGTTTTCTTCTTGCAAGCTGTTCCCGAAGCGGAATCAAGGCTTCCTCGTCCTTCCCGATATATTTGGTGATGACTTTATCACCGTCCCTGAAGGACAAATAATAATAGATTTTATCCTTCACTTTCTTTGGCTTAATACTGCCTTTCGGCAGAGCTTCCAGCTCGCGGCTGTATTCGGTAATCATATTTTTGTTTCGTCTTTCTTCTTTTGAAAGCAAAGCCGTTATAACACTCACATTCATCACCCACAGATATTATACCCTACAAAATAAAAAAAGTCAATAGATTTGTTGGATATTTGCAAGGCGCACAAAAGGGACGGTCTCAAAATTTCTATTTGAGACCGTCCCTTTTACAGTTCACTCGCCGTAGGCGGATTTTATTCCTTATTCATTTCCTTTGCATCGGTGCGCCCCGTCAGATAATCAAGCGAAACGCCGTAAAAATCCGCGATCCGCACGAGGATCTCGAGCCGCGGCTCACGCGTCATACGCTCGTAATTCTGATAAGCGTGCTCGGTGATATCGCAAAAGACCGCAACCTCGATCTGCCGGAGCTTGCGCTCGTTTCTCAAAGACCGCAAACGGTCTGCTAACACTTTTTTCATACACCACACCCACAAATGTTCTTGACAAATGTAGTATAAGCGATTATAATAAAGCAAATACCAACAATTGTTTGTGTAGGAGGAGTATGCCGAAATATTGTCTTACGTGCTGGAACGAAGAGTACGGTACCGCTTACCGAAAAAAAGACGTTATGATCGAGGGGCATCCGATGCGGTGCGAGTGTTGCGGAAGGCTCAGAGAGGATATTGTCATTTGCGTGTATGAAAAGGAAAGCTTTCATACCGATCTGCAACAGTTCCCGGAATTTGAGCAATGGATCCTGCTTCCCTTGCGGATGCTCGACGGCTTGCTCGGCTTGCTATGGCTTTTGCTCTCTTTGCCGTATCGCTGTTACAAGCGGAAAAAGCAAGCGCAAGAGGAACCGTCGGAGCTATCCGATGTTGACAAATAACGAAAACGGAACAGACCACGGTCTGTTCCGTTTTGGTATCTGCAACGAATTGAACGTAGCCGTCTTTGCTTTTCCCTTTTAAAGCTTTGGGGACGGGGAAGGGGAGGTGCTTTTTCAAAAGCATCTCCCCGCATCTCTTTTATTTCTTGGGGTAGCGCGGACCGACGCTCCGATTACCCTCACCGACGGACGTGAAATGCTTCTGACCGACTACGCCTCGGTCGGCAAAATGCAAACCGAGGAAAGCGAAATGGCAGTCTGGATCTTCACCGAATAAAAATATGAGCCCCAAGCGACTGCTCGGGGCTCATATTTTTCGCAAAACTACACATACTCCTTAAAAAAGGAGGATGCATATGATCGAACAGGATACGATAAAGCTTCTGCGCGAGTGCGACGCGGGGGTAAAAATGGGGGTGGACTCGATCGACGAGGTCCTGCCCTACGTGAAAAACGACGAATTTGAAAGACTGCTGACCGACTGCAAAAAGGAGCACGAGAAGCTGAGCTGCGAGATCGGCGAGCTTTTGCGCGACTATCACGACGACGGCAAGGAGCCAAACCCGATCGCAAAGGGAATGTCGCACGTGAAAACGAATGTCAAGCTCGCGATGAAGGAGTCGGATAAGACCATCGCCGACCTGATGACCGACGGCTGTCATATGGGCGTGAAATCGCTCTGCCGCTACCTCAATCAGTACGAGGCGGCAGACGAGGTCTCCAAGGACATCGCAAAGCGCCTGATCAAACAGGAGGAGCGGCTTTCGAAGGATATTCAAAGGTTTCTGTAAGGCGCGCTGAAGGGGTTGTCTCGATTCGAGACAACCCCTTTTGAGTTATTTGTTCGGGCCGTATTCCTTGGCGTTTTTGAATAGCTTGATGCTCTCCATTCGCGTAGTCGCCGATGTCAACACAAAGGATTCTGACCGTTTTCATAAAAGCTCCTCAAAAGGCCTCGGAAAAAATCGAGGCCTGTATCTTATTTTCTGTATTTTGTGAGGAGGTCCGCACTCATTCTGAGACTCTCAAAGGGGTTGTCGCCCGTCCTTCGGTGCGCTGACCGATGAAAAGCAGCGACTCGTCACCGACGAAATCCTTCCGCTTTTTGTGAACCGTAATTTACAAAAATTCAAGCACCGTTTACCGCACTGCCCCCAAAAGGGGCGTCTCCAACCGCGCCGCGCCCTTGCATTTTTCTTGAAAATCGCAAGTTAAAGCCGACTTTATAAAGAAAGTATTGACTTTTCTATATATAATGTGGTATACTATCATCGATTAGGTATAATCTTCGGCAAGCCGCCGAAGCGAAAGGAACGTCAAATGAAAATTTCTTTTTCGCCCCCCGATATTACCGAGGCAGAGATCAACGAGGTTGCAGAAGCACTGCGCTCGGGCTGGATCACCACGGGTCCCCGCACCAAAAAGCTGGAGGTGCGCGTCGCCGAATACGTCGGCGCCGTGCGTGCCGTCTGTCTGAATTCGCAGACTGCGTGTGCTGAAATGGCACTCCGCCTGCTCGGCGTGGGCGCGGGTGACGAGGTCATTACCTCTGCCTATACATACACCGCCTCGGCGTCGGTCATCTGCCACGTCGGCGCGACCCCGATTCTGATCGACACGCAAAAGGACAGCTTCGAGATGGATTACGAGAAGCTCGAGGCGGCGATCAATGAAAAAACCAAGGTCATCATCCCCGTCGACCTCGGCGGCATTCCCTGCGATTACGACAGGATCTATGAGATCGTCCGTCGCAAGCAGGCGTGCTTCCGTCCGTCGGGTGAGCTGCAAGCGAAGCTCGGCAGAATTGCCGTCCTTGCCGATACCGCGCACGCCTTCGGCGCTGTGCGACGCGGCGTTAAGGCGGGCAATATTGCCGACTTTTCCGCTTTTTCCTTCCATGCGGTCAAAAACCTCACGACGGCAGAGGGCGGCGCACTCACCTGGCGCCATATCGACGGTGTGGATGACGAGGCACTCTATAAGCAGCTTCAGCTTTTAAGTCTGCACGGTCAGTCGAAGGATGCGCTCGCCAAAACCAAGCCCGGCGCTTGGGAGTATGATATCATCGGCACCTGGCATAAGTGCAATATGACCGACGTCGCCGCCGCGATCGGACTCGTCCAGCTCGACCGTTACCCCGATATGCTGGCGCGTCGCCGCGAAATCATTGAGCGCTTCGATGCCGCCCTGCGCCCTCTCGGTGTCGAGACCCTGCCGCACTACACCGACACGCACGCCTCTTCGGGTCACCTCTACATCACCCGCATCCCCGGCATCACGCCCGAGCAGCGTAACGACATCATCTTCAAAATGGCAGACGCGGGCATCGCCTGCAACGTCCACTATAAGCCCCTGCCGATGCACACCGCCTACAAAAGCCTCGGCTTTGACATCGCAGATTACCCCAATGCATACGCCCACTTCGCAAACGAGGTCTCCCTCCCCCTGCACACCTGCCTCACCGACGATGAGGTAGCTTATATCATCGAGAAATACACCGAAATTTTGAAAGCCTACCTGTAAGGAGTCAGATATGTATAAGCATTTTTTCAAGCGGCTGTTTGATATCGCCGTCGGACTTTTGGGATTGATCCCGTTTTCCATCTTCTTTTTGATTTTTGCACCGATCATCTGGCTGACCGACCGCGGTCCCGTCTTTTATAACGCACCGCGCCTCGGCAAAAACGGCAAGGTATTCAAGATGTATAAGTTCCGTAGCATGAAGGTCAATTCCCCCAATCTTCGCAATGCGGACGGCTCTACCTACAACGGCGCAAACGATCCGCGCGTGACCAAGGTTGGTCGCTTTATGCGGAAAACGAGCATCGACGAGTTTCCGCAATTTCTGAACGTTCTGTTCGGGCATATGAGCCTGATCGGACCGCGCGCTCACCTGACGACGAGCTACACGGGCTTTGAGAATCTCGATGAAAAGCGTCAGAAGAGATTGCAGGTCCGTCCCGGCATTACGGGATACAGCCAGGCGTATTACAGAAACTCGATCGGCTCGGAGCAAAAGCTTGAAAATGACGTTTATTACGTCGAGCATCTTTCCTTCTGGCTTGACGTGAAGATCTTCTTCAAAACCGTCTTCTCGGTTTTGAAAAGAGAGAACATATACGTGGCACAGCCGACAGAGGCTGCGCCGACAGAGACCGCCGAAGAAAAACAACCCGCCGAGGTCGGAAAGCAATGAAAAAGCTTTTGATTATCGGTGCCTCCATTTTACAGCTCCCCGCGATCAAGCGGGCAAAGGAGCTTGGTTATTACGTCGGTGTTGTGGATTATAACCCCAATGCCGTGGGCGTACCCTTCGCGGATGAATTTTTTAACGTTAGCACGATCGACGTTGACGGCGTTGTAAAAACCGCAAAGGAATTCAAGCCCGACGGCATTATGACGCTTGCCACCGATATGCCGATGCGCTCGATCGCGGCGGCGTGTCAGGCACTGGGACTTCCGGGTATCACGCCCGAAACCGCGATCAAATCCACCGATAAAGGGGAAATGATCAAGGCGTTTGCCGCGCACGGCGTTGAGCATCCGTGGTATTTTATTCTTTCGAGTGTCGCAGAGCTTGACGCGGTCAGGGAGCAGATCAGCTACCCCTGCATCAGCAAGCCGACCGACAATTCGGGCAGCCGCGGCGTGATGCTGATCCACAATGAGGAAGAGCTTCGTGACGCAGTTACTTACAGTGCTGAAAACGGTAGAAGCGGCGGCGTTATTGTTGAGGAATATATGGTCGGCCCCGAGGTGAGCGTTGAGATCATCACCACGGACGGCACGCCGCACGTGCTGAACGTGACCGATAAGCTGACCACGGGTGCGCCGCACTTCGTTGAAATGGGACACACCCAGCCGAGCCGCCTTGCAGAGGACGATCTTGTGAAGATCCGCGACCTCGCTTGCCGCGCCGTTTTGGCAGTCGGCATTAAAAACGGTCCCGCGCATGTGGAAATTATGCTCACGGGGGACGGACCGAAGATGGTTGAGCTTGGTGCACGTATGGGCGGCGACTGCATCACCACGCATCTCGTGCCGCTTTCCACGGGTGTCGATATGATCGAGGCGACCATCCGAATCGCCTGCGGAGAGGCACCCGATATCGAAAAGAAATTTGAAAAGGGAAGCGCGATCCGTTATTTCACCACCCCCGCAGGAAAGCTTCTCGGCATTGACGGTGCCGAGGAAGCCCGCAAGCTTGACGGCGTGCGCGAGATCTCCTTTGTCAAAGAGATCGGCGACACCCTCGGCGACATCGGCAGCAGTACGGACCGCGTCGGCTTCGTGATCGCACAGGCGGAAAGCGCATCCGCCGCCGCTGCTCTTTGCGAGCAGGCTCTTGAGAAGGTGAGGATTACCGTTGAATAAAACGATGAGGAAAAAGCTATTGGTTCTCGGCGGCTTTCCGCAGATGATCGATATTCTGGCAAAGGCCCGCGAAATGGGAATTTACACGGTCGTTGCGGATCGGGAAGAAAGCTCCCCCGCCAAGCGGTTTGCCGACCTGTCTGTGAATATCAGCACGGATGACGTTGACGCGCTCGAAAGGCTCTGTCGGGAGCAAGAGATCGACGGCGTTTTTACGGGCTTTGAGGATTTTAATATTCATATCGCACAAAGACTTGCCGAACGCATGCATTTTCCTTTTTATGCAACGAAAGAGCAGCTTGATTGTGTTACGAACAAGCTGAATTTTAAGGCAGCGTGCCGCGCGTACGGCGTTCCCGTGATTGAGCAATATACGCTTGATGCGGCGAAGACGCTTGCGAAATACCCCTACATCATTAAACCCGCCGACAGCTACGGCAGTCGCGGCATTACGGTTTGTCGAAACGTCGAGGAATTGCAGAACGGCTACGAAAAAGCAATTGCCGTGTCGCCGTCTGCCGAAGCGATCGTTGAACGCTTTATTGACAGTGATCACGGGACCGAGCTTTTCTATACGGTCGTTGACGGCAGCATTCATTTGACTGCAACTGCCGACCGATATACCGTCCGTAACGGTGAAACGACCGTTCCGCTCCCGGTTGCCGAGGTCTTCCCCTCGCGCCACGCCGCACAAATGCAGCAAACGCTGGACGGAAAAATCCGCGATATGCTGCGCGGTATGCGGATCCAAAACGGCTTGATCCTGATCCAGGCACTGTACGGCGACGGCGAATTTTTCGTCTACGAAATGGCGTACCGCCTGACGGGTGAGCAGCATTACAGAATGGTTGCAAAGCAAAACGGCATCGATCTTTCCCGAATGATGATCAAGCTTTCGCTTGGCGAAAGCATTGCCGAGTTTGATACCTCGCTTCTCGATCACGATGCATTCGTTTATCCGTCGATCAACTATGCCTTGATTCTGAAATCCGGGAAAATCGCACAGATCGGCGGGCTTGAAAGGGTATACAAAATCGACGAGGTCATATCCTACAACCTGACGCACGCCGAAAACGACGTGATCCGCGTCAGCGGCGACTATTCGCATATGCTGATCCGCGTCAACATGGTTGCACAGAGCTACGGGAAGCTTTGTGCCGCCGTGAAGGCGATCAATTCATACGTCACCGTCACATCGGACCGCGGCGAGGATATGCTGGTTACAAGATTTGAATTACCGGAGCTGAAATAATGGCATATTTTTTGTTCAAATGCTGGCATGAAAGACTTTTTCATATTGAACGCAAGGACGTGATCCGGAAAAAGAGCGATCTTTTGCTTGATTTCGTCCCGATCACATATGAAAACACCGAGCTCGTGCGCACGCTTCGCGGCGACGTATATGCAGAGCAATTCCAATATCAGCTTTCGCTCGGCGATTTTGGCTACTACGCCTATCATAACGGACAACCCGTTGGATACGGTTGGGTAAAGCATAAGGATTCGGATGATTATTTCTTCAAAATAGCGGAGGGGTGCTGCTATTTATGCCGCTTTTTCGTGCACGAATCTATGCGCGGACACGGCATTTACCCCGCGCTGATCACGGCGCTCATCAATAAAGAAAGCGAATGCAATTCCTTCTATATAGCCGTTGAGCGCGGCAACGACTCATCCGAGCGCGGGCTTCGTAAGGTGGGCTTTGAATTCCTAAAGGAATACGGCTTCCTGCGTGGCTTTAAGCATACGATTAATAAAAAAACGTTGAACGCAAATGTAAAGGAGTAAGAAATGAATAAGGAAGAAAATATGGCAGGAAAGAGGCTGCTGGTATTGGGCGGCCCCAACAATGCACCGGATATCAAGAGCTTTGCAGTGCGTGAGAATGTAGTTTTGGTATTTGCAGGCTTAGGCTTTAGCAGTGAGATCAAAGAAATTGCCGATGAAATGCACGTAATTGATATTTTAGATCGTGCACAGTTGGCAAACCTTGTGATAGAAAAAAAGATCGACGGTATTTTTGTCGGCGGCAATGAGGATATCATTTCATGTGCGATTGATGTCTGTGAAAAACTAGGCTTGCCCTTCTATTCTTCAAGAGTCGTTTGGGACAATGCTATGAACAAACGCGTTTTTAAAGAAACTTGCCGCAAATATAACGTTCCGACGATGCAGGACTATAAAATTGATACAAGTGATCTCGAGGCATCTGCTAAAACCTTGCAGTATCCTGTGGTCATTAAACCGGTGGATTCTTGCGGGAGCAACGGTGTAATGAAGTGCGAAACTGCCGAGGATTTTCCGGGTCTTTACAATTACGCCAAGGAGCGCTCACGGACAGGGCAGGTAACCGTAGAGGAATTCGATGACGGATTTGAAATCTGCGTGTATTACACCTTCGTAGACGGTAATGTTACACTGAGCTCGATGAGCGACAAATATGTACGCGGTAATACAAACAGCTTTATTCCTCTTTCCGAGATCTACGCATACCCTTCTCAATATTTACCTCAATATATCAAAGAGGTAGATTCCAATATGCGAGAAATGTTGCTGGCACTTGGAATTCGCAACGGTATTACCAGTATGCAGGGCTTTTACAAGGACGGAAAATTCAAGTTCTTTGAAATGGGCTTCCGCTTGGGCGGAACGGCACAATACAGATATACCGAACACATCAACGGCATCAACAGCCTTCATATGATGATGGCGTATGCTTTGACCGGAAAAATGTGCGGATATGATCAGGCACTTGACAATGCCTGCTTTCATAAGCCTTGCTGCACGCTGACACTTCTTTCCAAAGGAGGCACGGTAGCGCGCATTGAGGGCGTAGAGGAAGCTCGAAAAATGGAAGGTGTTCTCTATATCGAAAATCGCTACAAGGTTGGAGATACGATAAAAGCAACCAGAACCATCTCCCAGTTCCACGTCAGAATTTATATTGTCGCGGACAGCGAGGCCGAAATGAAGGAAAAAATCGAGCATTTACAGACCTCAATTCAAGCGTATGATACAGAGGGCTCGCCGATGCTGATCACACATTTTGATACAAACAAGCTTTCCTTTGGTGACAATGTGTTTGCTTGAGTGAATTTTAATTTCATTCAAAAATTATATATGGTAATGAAATCGGTTTAAGGAGATTAATATGCCATCAGCACTGATTTATCTCGGCGTTATGCTTGCCGTTATATGCATATGGTTCGTTCTTTTGAAGCGACCGGTATACGAAGCGGTTTTGATCAGCTTTCTGGTCATCGTTGCAATTACGTGGTCTTGGACGAACGTTTTCACGTACATACACGAAAGCCTTTCAACCTCCTTGCTTTACTCTATGGTCGCGTTTGTCGCAATGTCACAGTTGCTTGAGAAAACCAAGATCGTAGACAGCTGTATCGCGGTGATCCTGTCCCTTTTGGGACGCATTCCCGGCGGCGCAGGATACGTGTCCGTAATCGCAAGTAGCTTTATGGGGGCGCTTTCCGGATCGGGCCCCGGCAACGTTATGGCAACAGGAACGCTTACGATCCCCGCTATGAAAAAGTCGGGCTTCCCGCCCGAGCTTGCGGCAAACGTTGAAAGTAATTCAAGCTATCTTGGAAATATGATTCCGCCCTCATCCAACATCGTTGCCGCGCTTGGAGCATTCGTGGCGCTTTACCCCGATAGCACCATCACGACGGGCGAATTCTGGCTGGTTTTGTGGGGAATCTCTCTTTGGTTTGTTTTGCAACGGCTTTTAACCGTATTCGCATTTTGCAAGTATTACAAGGTAAAGCCGATGGCAAAGGAGGATCTGCCTAGCCTGAAGGAAACCTTCAAAACGGGATGGAAGGGACTGCTTCTCCCCGTGATCATCCTGCTTCCCTTTTTGCTTGACTATTGGTTGAAGGATGGCTTCTTTACTGCAAGGCTTGGAGCCGTCGGTGCCAAATACCTCTCAAGCTCGCTTTTGCTGTTCATTGCGGGTGTCTCCTCTTTTTATGCCGTGCTGATCACCAAGGATAAGAAGAGTGTAACGCCGCATAATCTTGCAAAAATGTTCGCCTCGGGTGTAAAGAGCCTCGCACCTGCCATTGCCACTTGTATTTTCGGTTATATGATCGGCGAGCTCTTTGCCGATATCGGTGTGGTAGAGGAGCTACAGACCTTTATCACCTCGCTTCACTTTGGCAAGCTTGGTCTTGTGTTGTTTATCACGATACTAACTTGTTTCTTAGGAATGGTTATTCCCGGCTCGTCGCTCGTTGTCGTGTTTGGTCCGTCCTTCATTACGATGCTTGCGGCGGTTGGCATCAACCCGCTCTTGGCAGCTGCGATGCTGCCCTGTATTTGCGGCGTGATGTGCGGTATTACTCCGCCCTTGGCACTCGGCATGTATGCGGGGATGACGCTTGCGGAATCGGATTTTTCAAAGACTGTAAAAAACGGTCTGTGGTGGGTCGCGGCACAGTATTTATTGGAAGTTGTTGTATTGATGGGATGGCTTCCCATTCTTGGACTGTAAGGAGGCGATGGCGATGAAGAACGCTTTGAAAAAGATTGCCAACGTGCTCGGCTATATCTACGGATACGGCATTATGATCTGTCTGTTTGCAGGCGGTCTCACCTTCCTTGGCTACGTCGTCGCGTTGTGCATCGGCGGTGAAACTGCGACGCAGATCTGCACCGTCATTTATAAAAAAATATTCCCCGTCATCATCTATGCCTCAACGCTGACGGTTTTGCTTGGCATCGTCAAAATGTATCTGTCGGGCGAAGTGGCGCTGACGATTGAAAAGAAAAAGAAAAAAGCAAAAGAAAAAAGAGAAAAGGCAAATAGCAAAAAGCAAGCTGATGATGCAAAGCAGTGAGCATTTACAGCTTGAAGCTATTGCGTGAACGAGATGGAGAAAGAATTGAAAATACTGAAGCTCCCCGCATACCATGCTCCCGAGCAAATTTCAAGCTCCCACCTGTCAAAGGATTTGGAGGAGGCATACGTAAACGCAGGCATCGTGACCGAGCTTTACGTGCCTACCCCGACGCGCGGTATCAGCAAGGAAGTGCGTAAGGAATACAAGAAGAAAAAGTATGAAGAGAAGTACGACGGCAAGATCATCGTGCATCGCTTCAGCCTCTTTAAAGAGGGCAGAAACCCGATCCTGCGCGCGGTCCGTTATCTGCTTTCAAACCTGATCCAATACCGTAAGGGCGTTCGTGCCAAGGGCATTGATCTGATCCTCGGCAGCAGCACGCCCCCCACGCAGGGAATGCTCTGCGCGCTTGTCAAGAAGAAGCTTTCGAAAAAGTATAAAAAGAACGTTCCCTTCGTCTACAATTTGCAGGACATCTTCCCCGACTCGCTCGTGAACGCAAAAATGACGAAGAAGGGCTCGCTGATCTGGAAGATCGGCAGAAAGATCGAGAACTTTACCTACCGCCACGCGGACAAGATCATCGTGATCAGCGAGGATTTCAAGCGCAACATTATGGAAAAGGGTGTGCCCGAGGAAAAGATCGTGATCATCCCGAACTGGGTGAACACCGAAAACGTCTATTCAGTCGAGCGTAAAGATAACATCCTTTTCGATCGCTACGGACTCTCGCGTGACAAATTCTATATCTGTTACAGCGGCAACCTCGGTCACTCGCAGAATCTGCGTTTGCTCCTTGATGCCGCGAAATCCCTGAAGGATGAGCTGCCCGATCTGCATTTTGTCCTGATTGGCGAGGGCGCGGCGAAGGAGGAGCTTGTCAACACAATCGCAACCGAGGGCATTGACAACGTAACCGTTCTGCCCTTCCAGCCCTATGAGGAGATCTCGCACGTCTTCAGCCTTGGCGACGTCGGGCTGATCATCTCGAAGCCCGGCATCGGCGAAAGCTCCGTGCCCAGCAAAACCTTCAGCATTATGGCGGCAGAGCGCCCCGTGCTCGCATCCTTCGACCAAAACAGTGCCCTTTGCCATCTGATTGAAAAGGTCGATTGCGGCATTTGTGCTGAGGCAGGCAGCCTCGACGCGTTCACCGCGGCGATCCGCACGCTCTACACCGAGCGTGAAAGCAACGCCACCCTCGGCGCACGCGGCAGAGCCTATCTGCACGAGGAGCTCGACAAGGACAAATGCGTCGGGATGTATGTGGAAGTTTTGAAAGAAGCGGCAAAATACGAATGAAAGAAAATTTGGGATAAGCTATGAAGTATTTGTGGATCGGAGTGGGAAACTCCAAAGAGGATCGGGCGCATATTCTCGAAAATGGCGGCAAGATCCTCTCGGCAGAGGTGTCAAACGACGCTCTTTTGGCGGGCTTGGATTCTACTGGCGTTATTTGTGATTCCTTAAACTCCTCTCGGATTCCTTCTTATCCCACCTATCCCGAAAAAAAGATTGCGCCCCAAACGTGGTCGCGCACAGGAACGTCGGTTGATTACAACGTCGGATATCTCAACTATAAATACGTAAACCTTCTTTCCAAGGCGAAAGCAATGAAAAAAGCCGCGAAGGTTTGGGCAAAGAAGAATCGCGGTGAAGACGTAACAGTTTTTGTCTATCAGATGCATACACCCTTTATGGGTGCAGCACTTGCTGTGAAAAAGGTGAATCCGACTGCCAAGATCGTTCTGATCGTTCCCGACCTGCCTCAATATATGGATATGCATATGTCCCGATTGAAGAAAATTCTGAAGGGCATTGATTGGCGCAAGATCCGCCGTTATATGAAAAAGATTGACCGCTACGTTCTGTATTCCCGTCATATGGCAGACTTTTTAAAGCTGCCTGACGGCAGCTATTGCGTAATGGAGGGTTCGTACGACCCTACGCTTCTGGTTGAGGATCCGCGTCCTGATACCGATACCGTTTCGGTGATGTATTCGGGCGTGCTCGATCTGCGTTACGGGATCCGAGAGCTTCTCGATGCGTTTGAAACGCTCGACGGAAATTACGAGTTATGGCTGACGGGTAACGGCAATGCGGTTCCTTTGATCAAGGAACGGGCGGAGAAGGACCCGCGCATCAAAATGCTTGGCTATCTTCCGTCGCGTGAGGATCTCCTTCGCAAGCAAAGGCAGGCAACGATGCTGATCAGCACGCGCGATCCCGCAGAGCCTGCTTCAAAATATTGCTTCCCGTCAAAGCTCTTTGAGTATATGGTATCGGGGAATCCCGTCCTTTCCACGCGCATTGGCGGCATTCCAGAGGAATACGAGCCGTATTTGATCTATTTGGAGGATATATCGGTCGATGGCATCCGTGACGCCATCCTGAAGGTGGCTCAAATGCCCGTCGAGGAACGCATGGCCTTCGGTGATGCGGCACGCACCTTCGTTTTAAATGAGAAGAACAATATCGCACAAGCTCAAAAAATATTGAGCTTTTTGGAGTAAAAATGAGTAACAAAAAGAAAATTTTGTTTGCCTATGACTGTATGATGCTTGGCGGGACGACAACGGCTTTGTTATCGCTTTTGAATGAGTTTGATTATTCTAAGTATGATGTTGACTTGATTATGTACAAGAATTCGGGAGAAGCAATTGAGCGAATCCCGGCGGAAGTTAACATTTTGCCCCCAGCCAAAAGAAAGTGTCGGATGCCTGAGCAAATAAAGAAGGCTTGGCACAGCGTTTGGAATGGTCAGTTTGTAAAAGCTATTCTATTGAAATTGTTTGACCGCAGTGATAATAAAAAAAAGTCGTGGAAAATGGTTCTGTGGCAGTCAACCGAAAAAGCACATGCCAGAATTTCGAGAAAACTGGCTGACGAATATGATGTTGCAATAGGTTATATTGAGAGCTGGGGAGCGCATTACGTAGCATCAAACAAGGTAAAAGCCAAAAGAAAAATCATATGGGTACACCTTGATGTCAAAAACAGTTATATGATACCTGCGATTGATTTATATATGTATAAAAAAGTTGATAAGATTGTAACGGTATCAAGACAATGTTGTGAAAACCTTATGACGATGCTGCCAACATGTTCCGAAAAAATTTGTTTTATTGAAAATGTTCTTTCCAAAATCGATGTAAACAAGAGGGCAAATGAACAAATTTCTTTTCCGGTTGACCACAATAAAATCAATTTTGTGTCGGTTTGTAGAATCGCGTTTGCACACAAAGGTCTTGATCGTGGTTTGCATGCAATCAAACGGCTGAAGGAAGAGGGAGTTGCACTCGGTTTTGTTTGGTATTTGATTGGGGATGGCCCTGACGCAAGTGAATCGAGATCCTTCATAGAAGAAAACAACTTGCAAGATAATGTTGTTTTGTTAGGGAGTATTTCCAATCCGATGCCTTATGAAAAAGAGATGACCTTTTTCTTTCTTCCTTCGCGATATGAGGGGAAACCAATGGCGGTGACCGAAGCGCAAATGCTTGGCCTTCCTTGCGTTGTCACTGAATATGCTTCGGCATCAGAGCAGATTCGAGACAACGTAGATGGACTTATCTTGAACAATGATGATGAGGCTGTTTACACTTTTTTAAGGAACTTATGTTTGGGGAAATATGACTTTTCCAAGATGAGAGAAAACGTCTTGTGTAAACAGTTTTCGAACGAAGAAACGCTTAAAAAACATGAGGAATTGTTGGAGTGAGTGAATTGGACACGTACTTAGCACAAAATAGAATTGAACGTTCCGAATGTTCAAACAAAACAAGACCGAGAGTG
>JAFTLE010000078.1 GCA_017452895.1 Clostridia bacterium | reverse complement strand
GCGACGGTGGCGATTTCATCACGGGACAAATCATCAGTCCAAACGGTGGATTTTTAATTTAATTTCAAAATGCTATTGCATATATTTAATTTTTGTGTTACAATATATATGTTCGTATTCCGGACTCCGGACGGAGTCATACTAGCCGGGGAGGTAGCGGCGCCCTGTACCTGAAATCCGCTATAGCAGGGGGGAATCCCTTAATTGAGGGCTATCCTTGTGTGGTCTGCGCCGTTTTCATCTGTGATGAAGAATGGGTCCTGCGCAATTCGAGGTTGTGAATCATGTCAGGTGGGGAACCAAGCAGCATTAAGCAACTGATCGGATGTGCCGCGGGGCTGCCTGTTTGGAGCAGGTGGGGCGGTTAACGCATATAAGGGTTTGCTCGAATTTAAGGTGTATGGCTCTTTCCGGGGTTCGGAATACGGAAGGTACGCAATCCGTTCGGTTACGTGCCTTCCTTTTTTATACAACGATTAACGGAGGCTTTTTATGTATCGCGCTTTGTATCGAAAATGGCGCCCACTCGATTTTGACGACGTGTGCGGACAAGAGCAGGTTACTGATATTTTAAAATATCAGGTTGCCGAAAAAAAGACCTCCCACGCATATCTGTTCTGCGGCTCCCGCGGAACGGGTAAGACCAGCTGTGCGAAGATTCTTGCGAAGGCGGTCAACTGTCTTGATCCGAAAAACGGAAATCCCTGCAATGCCTGTGCCGCATGTCGAAGCATTGATAACGGCACGGCGACCGACGTCATTGAAATGGACGCCGCAAGCAATACGGGTGTTGATAACGTCCGCGATATTAAGGACGAGATCGTTTTTACACCTGCTGAGCTTCGTTACCGCGTCTACATTATCGACGAGGTGCATATGATGTCTGGCAGCGCCTTCAATGCACTTTTGAAAACGTTAGAAGAGCCGCCGTCGCACGTTCTTTTCATTTTGGCGACGACCGAGCTTCATAAATTGCCAAGCACGATCATTTCAAGGTGTCAGCGCTACGAATTCCGCCGTCTCACCACTGACGTGATCATGAAGCGGCTGTTTACAATCGCCGAAACAGAGGCAATCGAACTTGATCAATCAGGTGCGCGCGTCATTGCGAGAACTGCACAGGGCGGTATGCGTGACGCTGTGAGCCTTCTTGAGCTTTGTGCGGGACGCAAGCAGAGAATCGATGCCGATCTCGCGGCAGAGACCTTGGGGCTGGGCAACAGGGACGCCCTGTTCCGTGTAGTAAACTCGATTCTGCACAAGGATTATCCTACGCTATATGGAGAAATTGCCGATATTACGATGTCCTCGCGTGATATTTCGGTATTCTGGCAGGAGTTGACAGATTTTTATCGGGATATGCTGATTGCCGCGACCGTACCGAATGCGGGTGAATATCTGGATCTAACCGAGGTCGAAGCAAGTGCGTTGCTTGAGCTTTCGTCTGAGTTCCCGTTTGAAAGGCTCATTTACCACACGCGCGTGCTTGAAGAGGCACAGGCCGCAATGCTGCGCCCCGGCGTGTCCCGTCGAACCGTCGCAGAGCTTTTCTTAACGCGTATGTGTGAGGAGCGGCTTTCCTTTTCTGCCGAGGCATTGCTTTCGCGGATCGTAAAGCTTGAAAACGAGGTTTCAAGACTTCGTGTTGAGGGAACGGTGGCGATACCATCGCAGGAAATGTCCGTCGCCAAAACTGTCGATGAACCCGCGCCTGCCGTCACGCCGAAAAAAGAGGCAATGGTGGCAGCCCCCGCGCCATCGGCAGAGAAGCCGCAGCTGCGTAAGCTCTCTTGCTTCAGAGAGGTTGCGGAGAAGATGATCGCCGCAAAGCCAAGCCTTGTCGGTGCGCTTTCCACGGCAACCGCGCTCGTCGATCAGAGCGGACGTGTTTTGATCTGCGTTGAAAACGGTTTCTATAAGGATCTTTTGGAGCGCGAAGATGTACGTAACGCAATTTTACGTAATATCACGGATGAATCTGACGGCGAGATCGCCGTCACGGCACTGGAGATCCAATGTGCTGATAAAAGGGAAGAGGATCTTCTCGGTGAGCTTTTAAATTCGGTTGAATAAGTTTTATGGAGGATATATATGAAAGTCAGAGTTCCGAATAACGGTGGTATGGGTGGCATGCAAATGCTGAAAAAGATGCAGGAGGATATGGAAAATCTTCAGGCAGAACTTGAGGCAAGAGAGTACGACGTTTCCGCGGGCGGCGGTGTCGTTTCGGTCAAGATGAACGGTCGCCGCGAGCTGATCTCCATTGACGTAAAGCCGGAGATCGTAGATCCCGACGACATTGAAACGATGACCGACATCATCGTTGCTGCTGTCAATCAGGCAATCAAGAAGGTTGACGAGGTGTCGAATGAGGAAATGGCGAAGCTTACAGGGCAGATGAACATTCCCGGTATGCCCGGAGGACTGTTCTGAGATGATGGAGTACATTGCGCCACTCCAACAGCTGATCGAACAGTTTCGTAAGCTGCCGGGTATTGGCGGAAAAACGGCGGCACGCCTGGCGTTTTCCGTCGTTGGCTTTTCCGACGAGGAAGCGCGCGCATTTGCAGATGCGATCATCGGTGTGAAGGAAAACATACATACTTGCCGTATCTGCCACAATCTTTCTACGGGAGAATACTGCCCGATCTGTACCGATGACCGTCGTGATCAAGGTGTGATTTGCGTTGTTGAGGATGCCAAGGACGTATTGTCTATGGAGCGTGTTCGCGAGTTTAACGGTGTATTTCACGTGCTTGGAGGAACCCTGTCTCCCATCAACGGCATCGGTCCCGGCGAGCTGAATATAAAGGACCTTCTCGAACGGATACAAAATGGGGATGTCAGAGAAGTGATCGTTGCCACGAACCCGACGGTCGAGGGAGAGGCGACGGCTATGTATATTGCCAAGCTATTGCAGTCCTTTGACCTAAGCGTTACGCGTCTTGCGTACGGTATTCCCGTTGGGGGGGACCTTGAATATGCGGACGAGATCACGCTTCATCGCGCGGTCGAAGGCCGTCGCCGTATGAATTAAAAGAATCGGAAATCTTTCCGATTCTTTTTTTATAGAAGGAGCGGGAGGAGCAGGAAGGTGATCGCCACGGAAAGCACACCGTGCAGCAGCTTAAAGCCAATATATTTCAATCGACCGATTGGGAAAGCCGAGAAAACCGAATAGGTTTGAAAATGTACTGAAATCCCGGAAAAGGAGATGGCGAAGGCGCATAAAAGCAGCTTCATAACAAACGGAAGCATAGAGCCCGCGATTTTGTTAACCGCGCTCCCGATCTCTAAAAAAGAGGATAAAATACAAAGCAGAACTTCGTTTTCAATACTTTTCAAAAGAAGCGCAGAGATCACGGAGAAAAATGCGATAAAACCAATAATTTTAACCGAGGCAAGCGCACTGCTTGCGATCGCGTCCGCAACGGATCGACCTTTCGGTGCTACGGTGGCACTTGGCGCGAAGCGGTCGTCTTTGCTTCGCATCGTGATTCCAAGGATTACTGCGGCAATGATTTGCGAAAAATAGAGGAGAACACCGCACCTCACAGAATTAAGAAAGCCGAGCCCGATGCCGGCTATCACAAAGGCAGGCCCTGTATTGTTACAAAAGCAGAGTAATTTTGCCGCCTGCTTTTTGGTGATGCTTTTGTTTTCCAACAGCTGCGCCGTCGCCCTTGCCCCGATGGGAAAACCGCAAAGACAGCCGAAGAAAAAGGGAATTATGGCAATCGGCGGCAAGCAAAAGACCGCGCGGAAGAAGCCGCCGCGCTTCTTCAAAAAGTCGGAAAGCGTCGGTGAATTCGTCAAGAGCTCGGCGATCACCATAAATGGGAAGAGTGCGGGTACGACCGAAAGCGTTCCGATCGAAAGCCCTTCGAGCATTCCCGCTACCGTTTCTTTAGCGAAAAAAAGCATATAGAAAAAGAGAAATAGCGAAAATAGTATAAGTAAAAGATCATAGACGACACTTTTTTGGGCAGTTCTTAGCATCTTGACATTTTTCCTTTCATAAACTGTTATATCTTACGGTTTTGAAAGTGATATTATGACAGGAGGCTGGCTTGTGGAGAGAAAGAATACGGAAAAAAGACGGCGTTTACCTACGCCATACCCATCACGCGTAGAAGCGGAGTGCAGATCGGACGGACAGATCACGCTTTTACTGTGCGGTGTGAGGCGGATCGTTGCGTATACGGATGAGCAGATCGTATTTCAAATGAAAAGCCGCGAATATGTTTCGATTCTTGGCAAAACACTCAACTGCAATACCTACTACAGCGGTGCGGTGCGTATCTTGGGCAGGATCGATACGATCGACTTCCATCAGCGGGAGGCAGATTGATGATGCATTCTCGGCTTTCGTTGATACGCGGCTATGTAGAGCTTACGTTTCGCTGTCAAGACCGCGTAGAGGTCTACGATCTGTTACTTCATAAGCAGCTCGGCTCTTTTGGCTATCGTACAGATGGGGAAACCTTTATTGTATGTATCTATTCAAGTGCGCTGCCGATTCTCGAAGCATCTATGCGCGAGAAAAATATTCAACCGATCTGCGCGAAGAAGCGGGGACTTGTTCCCGTGCTTTGCCGCTACAAAATGCGAGCAGGCATCTTTTTCGGCGCTTTTGTATTCGCTTTTTTGGTTATATTTTCGGGCAGATTGATTTGGGATGTACGCATTGAGGGGAACGTTGACTTGAGCGAAGGCGAGATCGTGAGCGCGCTTTCGGACGTCGGACTTTCGATCGGCACCTTTCATTCTCGCATAGATCCCGATGCGATCGCAATCAAGCTTCTACAGAACAAGAAGGAGTTGTCTTGGGCAAGCATCAACATCAAGGGAAACGTTGCATACGTAGAGGTGCTTGAAAACGAGCAAGGCGCCGCAGAAAAGAATGATCCCATCTACGGAGCAAACCTCGTGG
>JAFTLE010000077.1 GCA_017452895.1 Clostridia bacterium | reverse complement strand
TCGAAAGCTCGCCGAGCACCCAGCGCATCGCATCGGAAATGTTCGATTTTCCGCTTCCGTTCGGTCCAACGATAACGGTAGCACCGCGCTCGAAGTTGAGCACCGTTCGGTTCGGGAAGGATTTGAATCCGTGCAGTTCCAGACTCTTTAAATACATATTTTTTATCCTTTGCTGATATTTTAAAAAGTTACAAGCTGTACCCCAACGGTATACGGCGGAATTCTTTCGTCCTCGTGCACCGCAATCTTTCTCAGTCCATAGATCTGTAACAGCTGATTTTTATAGCACGCCCGTTGACCGATCACAATCGAGGTGTAACCGGGCGGCACCGAAAGAATAAGCGTCCGCCCCCTCGTTTCGGTGGCAGGAAGCTCAATTTTTCGAATGATTTCTTGATAATAGTAGGCACCGATCACCAATTCTCCCAGCGCGGGATGATTGGGACCTGCACAGTAAGAATCGGGATCAACAAGTGCATCATTCGCGCACAAACCGATTCGGATAACGGGAATGCCCGCCCGAACAAACAGGGAGAACACCTCCGACGTGCGAAGGACGGCATCCCGAAGCGTGAGCGGAGTATATTCCCCGCGTTCCGTCATTTTTTCAAGTGCGGTATTCCGAAATACGACGGTAGGATAGATCCGCACCGCCGAAACGCTCGAGCTTATCAAAAGGCGTGCAGTCGCCAACTCGTCCTCGAGCGTTGAGGATGGTAAGCCGATCATCATTTGCCCGACGCAGGGCATACCGTACTCACGCAAAAGCGAGATCGCACGCTCCGTGTCGTTCAGCGTATGTCCGCGCTCGGATTCGATCAGTACACGCTCGGAAACACTCTGGATCCCAAGCTCTACGGCTGAGATCGGAAAGCTTGCCAGAATATCAAGCACGTCCCTGTCAATATAATCGGGGCGCGTCGAAAGCCTGATGCCCTGCACAAGTCCACGCTTACAATAGGAATCCGCGATCCTCAGCAGCTGTCGCATCAGATCCCGATCAATTCCTGTAAACGAACCGCCAAAATAGGCGATCTCTACGTCAGAAACGGCAGGATCGACCGTCGATAAGACTGCGTCAACGGTATCATTGACCGATCGTGGATCAAACGATTCTCTCCCCGAAATCATCCGTTGATTGCAAAACACGCAGGTGTTCGGACAACCGAAATGTGGGATAAAGATCGGAATATTGACGTGCCTTTTTTGCATCATTCCTCAACGCCAAAGAGCCTCAATGCCTCTTTTGCGGCATTTTGCTCGGCTTCACGCTTGGAGCGACCCTTTCCGCGGCCCACAACGTTACTGTTGATCTTTGCGATCACCTCAAAGGTTTTATCGTGATCAGGACCGCTTTCACCAATCACCTCATACGCCAATTCCTCGACGCCATCCTTCTGTACCAGCTCTTGCAAGCGGGTCTTATAATCTCCGCCGCGGCTGAGCGTACAGTTGCGGATCTCTTGCTCCATCAGGCTCAAAAGAAATTTCCTGGGAAATCCCGTTGACTCCGCGGCATCGTCAAGATAGATCGCGGCAAGAAGTGCCTCAAATGCATCAGCAAGAACCGCAGGACGCATACGCCCCGACTCCTCGCCGTTTCCAAGACAAAGATAATCTCCGAGCGAGATCGAACGCGCGACCCGTGCAAGTGTTGCCTCGCAGACCAGATGCTGACGAAAGCGCGTCAGCTCTCCTTCCTTACAATCGGGATGGGTCGAGTACAAAAACTCACTGATATAGATCTGCAAAACGGCATCGCCCAAAAACTCCAGGCGTTCGTTCGACGGAGTATTGAGCTTACGCGCTTTATTTTCATTTGTTAGCGAGGAATGCGTCAATGCGGTCTGTAAAAGCATAGGGTCTTTGAATTGATAACCGATCAGACGCTGAAGTCCTGCTATATCTTTTCCATGTGCCATTTAATTCTCCTGCGGTTGCACTTCTTGTGCCGCGGTTTTTTCTGCCTTGACTTTTGCCTCGAATTCCAAAGAAAATTTGGCGATTTCCTGATTGATGCCCGTGTTCACGAACGAAATTGCCTGTTGAACTGCGCTCTTGATCGCCTTTGCATCGGAGCTGCCGTGCGCTTTGATAACGGGCTTGGCAATACCGAGCAGAGGCGCACCGCCATGCTCGGACGCATCAAACTGCTTCTTCAGCTCCTTGATCTTGTTCATCATCGCAAGACCTGAAACCTTCGTAACAATATTGCTTGTAAAGAGCGATTTGAGCGTCGAGGACATAAATTTCGCCATCCCCTCGGTCAGCTTCAGAGTAATGTTTCCCGTGAAACCGTCCGTGATCAGAACGTCGCACGCGCCGAACGGGATCTCACGCGACTCAACGTTTCCAATGAAATTCAGATCCTCACGTCCCGTGAGACGCTCATATGTATCGACCTGAAGGGGGAGTCCCTTGTTATACTCAGTGCCGTTATTCAGCTGTCCGACGCGCGGTGCTTCGAGCCCGTAGATCTTCGACATATAAATGGAGCCCATATAAGCAAACTGCTCCATATTTTCAGGAGTGACCACTAGATTTGCACCGGAATCCATCAACAAGATCGGCGTTGGGAACGGAAGCACCGTCGCGATCGCCGCACGCTGAACACCCTTGATACGGCGCACAACGAGGGTCGAGCCCGCGAGCAGAGCGCCCGTATTACCTGCACTGACGAAGGCATCTCCCTCACCTTCCGCAAGCATTCGAAGACCGACGCTCATAGAAGAATCCTTTTTTTCGCGCACAACGCAAAGCGGCTTATCTTCCATCAAAATGACAGAGTCCGCGTGAACGATTGTCAGCTTTTCCAAGGAGATCTCTTCTTTTTCGGCGATCTCACGAATGACCTCCTGGTCGCCGACGATCGTAATATCGACCGACAGCTCTTCCGCTGCATTCACCGCTCCGCGGATCAGCTCAAGCGGTGCATTGTCGCCACTCATTACGTCAATAATGACTCTCATCCCTGTACTCCCTTCTTTAATTCATTCAGAAAATCCGCCAGCACGCCTTCACTACGAACAGCAAACGCCTCGTTGCGTGCTTTTTTACCGCCCTTTATCTTTGTATCGAGCTGCGGCAGGATACCGAAATTCGCATTCATAGGTTGAAAGGAACCGTGTGTCGGCCCCTCGCTTACGTAACATGCCATCGCACCGATCACCGTCTCGCGCGGGAACAAAAGCGTATCCAAACCAAGCGCGCGACGTGCCGCGGAAACACCGGCAACAAAGCCCGATGCCGCAGATTCAACGTACCCCTCAACTCCCGTCATTTGCCCTGCAAAATAAAGATTCGGGCGTTCCTTCACAGAATAATCGGGTGAAAGCAATCCGGGTGAATTGATATAAGTATTACGGTGCATAACACCGTAGCGGAAAAACTCCGCATTTTCAAGTCCGGGAATCATGCGGAAAACGCGACGCTGCTCGGCAAAGGTCAGATGCGTTTGGAAGCCGACGATATTGTACATCGTTCCATCCCGATTTTCACGGCGAAGCTGGACCGTGGCATAGGCATCCTCGCCGGTCTGTGGCAACGGTAGTCCGACAGGCTTCATCGGCCCGAAACGGAGCGTATCCCTTCCCCGTCTCGCCATCACCTCGATCGGCATACATCCTTCAAAAACCGTCAGCTCCTTTTGCGATGCCGAATCAAACGCCTTCAGCGGCGCCTCCTCAGCCGATGTCAACGCCTCGTAAAAGGCATCGTATTGCTCGCGCGTCATAGGGCAGTTCAGATAGTCGTCACCGTTTCCCTTGCCATAGCGCGAGGCAAAAAAAGCAATATCGGTATTGACCGTAGCAAAATCAACGATCGGGGCGGCGGCATCAAAAAAGTGCAGCTGTTCTCCGCCGAGCAGTGACGATATCTCACCTGCCAAACCGTCAGCCGTCAAAGGACCCGTTGCAATTACGTTGATTCCATCGCTCGGGATCGATACGACCTCCTCCTCAACCACCGTGATCAGCGGATGCGAACGGATCTTATCGGTAATATATGCCGAAAAACGCTCACGGTCGACCGCAAGCGCACAACCGGCAGGCACCTCGGTTTTATAGGCGGCCTCCATAAACAGGGAGTTAAGCATGCTCAACTCCTTCTTCAAAACTCCGACCGCGTTGGAAAGCTGAGAAGACCGAAAGGAATTCGAACACACAAGCTCCGCAAAGCCCGCGGTATGGTGGGCGGGAGTATATTTTTTCGGCTTCATCTCGTAAAGCTCGACAGATACTCCCATATTGGCCGCTTGGACTGCGGCCTCGGTGCCGGCAAGACCGGCACCGATCACTCGAATCTTAGGATTCAATTTCATTCTCTCCGCTATTTTCTAAAACGACGTTTTCCTTCTTGTATCCGCATTGCTTATCCTTACAGATCAAGGACTTTCCGCTCTTTCTGTAAAAGAGCATCTTTCCGCAATCGGGGCACTTCTCATTGGTCGGAAGGTCCCATGAGGAAAATTTGCATTCGGGATATTTTTCACAGCTATAAAAGGTGATCCTTTTACGTCCGTGCTTCGGTATGATCCGCGCACCGCAATCGGGACAAGCCACCCCGATCTCGGAAACCTTCTGACGGGTAAAGCGGCAAGTGGGATAGTTTGAGCATGCGTAAAACGCACCGTAGCGTCCGCTTCGGATCAAAACGTCACCACCGCAGATCTCACATTTAAAATCGGCGATCTCGGGCTTCTTTTCCTCACGGACGATTACCTTGCCATCCTTATCGATCGCCTTCGTATTCTTACAGTCGGGATAATTTGGGCACGCAAGAAAACGGCCGAAGCGGCTGTTTTTGTAGATCATGCGACTGCCACACTTTTCGCACTCAATATCACTGACCTCATCGGGAATGACAACGTCCTGGCGCGAAACGGAAAGATTCGCCTTTTCAAGCTCCTTGGCGAAATCGGTATAAAATTCACCAAGCACACCCTCGATCGTGGCATCGCCCTGCTCAATCGAGTCAAGCTTGTTCTCAAGCGTTGCCGTGAATTCATAATCCACGATCTCAGGAAAATTCTCCGACATCAGCTTCGTCGTAACCTCACCGAGCTGTGTGGAGACCAGGGTCTTCCCTTCGCGCTTCACGTATCCGCGCGAAATGATCGTTGAAATGATCGTATTGTACGTGCTGGGGCGTCCGATCCCGTTTTCCTCTAGGAACTTGATCAGGGACGCATCAGAATAGCGCGCAGGCGGCTCCGTATAATGCTGAAGCGGTGAAAGCTTGTCGGCATCAAAGGACATCCCCTCTGCCATCGGCGGAAGCGACACCGTCAATTCCTCGCCCTCGTCGCCCTTGTTATCCGTATCGGGACTTTCGTAGACCGCCATATAACCGCGGCTCTTCACGGTATACCCCGTCGTCTTGAAGAGATATCCGTTATTTTCAAAATCAATGGAGACGGTATTGAATTCCGCAACCGCCATCTGGCTGGCCACGAAGCGCTCCCAGATCAGCTTATAAAGTCTGTACTGATCGCTCGTCAGGCTCTTGCGAATATTTTTCGGAAGGATGTCAACGCTCGACGGACGAATAGCCTCGTGTGCATCCTGCGCGTTTGCCTTCGTCTTGAAGACGCGCGGCTTTGCGGGCAGATAATCCTCGCCGTACTGTGCGCGGATCAGGTCAAGCGCCGCATTCTGTGCCAATGTAGAAACGCGAAGCGAGTCGGTACGCATATAAGTGATCAGACCCTGCATGCCGCCGTATTCGCTTCCGAGATTGATACCCTCGTAAAGCTCCTGCGCCACCTTCATCGTGCGCTGCGCCTGAAAACCAAGCTTACGGAATGCTTCTTGCTGAAGGGTCGACGTAGTAAAGGGCGGGCTGGGCTGTCTTTGACGGATCGCGCGCCGTACGCCCAAGACCGTAAAGGGTCTACCCGTAACTGCATCTACAATCTTTTGGGCAGCCGCCTCGTTCGTCACCTTCATCTTTGTCTTGGCGGTACCGTAGAACTTAGCGGTCACGATCGTGCCGTCCACCGAAAGATCGACATCCAGCGTCCAGTATTCCTGCGGAACGAATGCGCGGATCTCAGCCTCGCGTTCAACAATAATACGCGTCGCAACCGACTGCACGCGCCCTGCGGAAAGACCGCTTTTGACCGTCTTCCAAAGGAACGGACTCAGCTTATATCCAACGATGCGGTCAAGAATTCGGCGCGCCTGCTGAGAATTTACGAGATTCTCGTCAATGCCGCGAGGGGACTTGATCGCTTCCTTGATCGCGGGCTTCGTGATCTCATTAAAGGAAACGCGGCAGGCTCTGTCAAGTGGGATCCCAAGCTGCTCCGCAAGATGCCAGGCGATCGCCTCTCCCTCACGGTCAGGGTCCGTCGCGAGAAAGACCTTATCAGCCTCCTTGGCAACCTTTTTCAGCGACTTGATCGTGTCTCCCTTTCCGCGAATATTGATGTAGTGCGGTGTAAAGCCGTTTTCAATATCAACACCAAGCGTGCTTTTGGGAAGATCTCTTACGTGACCGGCAGAAGCCAAGACCGTATAATTGGATCCAAGGCTCGAGCGAATCGTTTCGATCTTACCGGGGGACTCTATAATAACCAGATTTTTGGACTTTTTAGCCATAGTTGTTCGAAGGTCCTTTCTGTAAATATACGTTTAATAATTACGGCGGAATTTTCCGCCGGGCAAGGGTGTCACCAGATTTCCAAGCATCAGCATCGTAAGACCGGAATTAAGTCGGCTGGGATCGACGCCCTTAATATCCTCGGGAGAAAATTCCCCCTCTGGCAGGCTTCGGACCAGATCCTCATATCCCGGAATAATGCGACAGCTCGGTGCATCGCTTTCCAGCTTCGGAATGACCTTCTCCTTGCGTTTCGGGAAGAGCTCCGCGTAGCTCACCTTTTGCTTGGAGACGCCCAACTGACGCAAATGCGCATTCATCTTTTTCAAGTCAATGTGCTCGGTTTCAAAGAAGCGAAATGCTTTTCCACCCAAAATGCGCCAATGATGAAAAAGATCCGTAGCAGCTCCAACCGCCGTGGCACCCGAATGCAAAAGCAGAAGCGACGCGCCGCTGTTTATACAATCAACACGACCGGGAACTGTAAAGAGGGGCTTGTTTTGCTCAAGAGCATATTCTGCCGTGATCAGCGCACCGCTTCTCTCGGATCCCTCTACCACGAGAACGGCATCCGACAAGGCACTGATAATACGGTTTCTTCGCGGAAAATTCTTTGCCTCAGGTGGAGTTCCGGGAGGATATTCAGAAACGATCCAACCCGTTTTCTTGATTCGCTCGTAAAGCCGTGCGTGCTCATACGGATAGATCACATCGATCCCCGAGCCCAAAACGGCAACAGTCGGCATTTGCGCGGCGATCCCCGCCGCTAAAGCAACGCTATCAACGCCGAGTGCCATGCCGCTGACGATCGCGGCGCCGCCGAGCGCAAGATCACCGGCGATACGGTAGGCAACCTCCTTGCCGTAATCCGTCATTTTGCGCGTGCCGACCACCGAAAGCATCGGTAGCTTTTCAAAATCCGGCACAGTACCGCACCAATACAGCACAGCGGGCGGCGCTTTGATCTCCCGCAGTTTTGCGGGATAGGCGGCATCGTCATAGCAAAGAATTCCGATCTCATGCTTTTTACAATATGCAATCACCCGCTCTGCGTATGTCAGATCTTTATCGCAAAGTGCCTCGGTCTCCTTGCATTTTTCCGAAAGGATCGCCAGATATTCCTCACGTGTAGCCGAATAAATGCGCTCGGGATCGGGATGCACCTGCAAAAGCTTGGAAAGGGTGCAGTCTCCGGGTTTTAAGCGCAGATTTAACCAGACCCAGTAGATCAGCTTATCATTCATTTGGATCAAATCTTTGCTCCCACATAAAAATAGCAGCTGCGACCGCCGCGTTCAAGGACTCTGCCTTTTCAGAGATCGGCAGATAAACGCTTGCGTCGCACGCTCTTGAAATTTTCTCATCGATCCCATGCCCCTCGTTGCCGATGACCGCAACGTCAAACGGAGAGATGCCTACCGCAGAAAGTGGGATCGCTCCGTCTCTGAGCTCGGCGGCGAAAACGCGCCGCCCCGCGTGCTGTAAAGCACGGATCAAAGAAACCGTGTCGCCAACGCGCAGGGTGCGGATATGAAAAAGACTCCCCATTGCGGAACGGATCGTTTTGGGATTGTAAAGATCAACGGTATCCTCTGTCAGAAGGATGGTTTCAACCCCCAGCGCAACCGCGCTCCGAATGACCGCCCCAAGATTTCCGGGGTCACGTATTCCCGCCAGCAAAAGCATCCGCTCTTTGGAATTTTGAAAAAACTCTACATCTATTATATAACAACTTTTGAAAAAATCAAGATGTTTTATCAAGGAGATCACGCCTTGCGGCGATTTTTCGGTAGAAATTTTTTCAAAAACGCCGTCTTTGAGGCAAAGAACCCTCGTGTTGGAAAATGTTGGATGATCTGCGTAGGGAGCGATCAGCTCTTCTGCCCTGCTTTTTCTGCTTTCGGATATCAAAATATACTCGATCGGCAGATGCGCTTTCAGGGCCTCTTGCGTCAATTTTTCGCCTTCCGCCATAAAAAGTTGTGCCTTGTCTCTGTGTTTTTTCTCGGCGAGAGATGCCGCAAAAACAACGAACGGATTCTGTCTGCTCGTGATGATATCAGCTTGAAAGACCAAGAAAAAAGTCCTCCTAATGTGAAATAATAAAGAAAAACCCGGTTATTACCGGGTTTTGATCTTAAAGGGCAGCCTTTGCCTTTTCAACAATCGCTGCGAATGCGTCCTTGTCGTAAACTGCGATCTCAGCCAGCATCTTGCGGTTTAGGTCAATGCCTGCCTTCTTGAGGCCATGCATAAGCGTAGAATAGTTGATGCCGCATACCTTAGCCTGTGCCGAGATACGGGTGATCCAGAGAGAACGGAAATCTCTCTTCTTCATCTTACGTCCTGCGAATGCATAGTTGCCGCTCTTCATTACGGCTTCTTTCGCCATCTTAAAGTTCTTGCTCTTAGAACCCCAGTAGCCCTTTGCAGCCTTCAGAACACTCTTTCTTCTTTTGCGCGTCATGATTGCGCCTTTAACTCTTGCCATTGTGATTTTCCTCCTGTATTCTTATTTGCCGCAATTACTTCTGAATCAGATATTTTACGGTAGGTGTCATGCTTGCGCTGAGAATGCCGCCCTTACGAAGCTGTCTTTTACGCTTCGCGGTCTTAATACCCAGCTTATGACGGCGGTCGGTGTGGTTCATCTTAACCTTGCCGGAAGCCGTTACTGAAAATCTCTTTGCAGAGGCTTTATGCGTTTTGATCTTTGCCATTTTCTTTGCTCCTTTTTATACTCAATGATTTATCTTACAAATTCAAGTGAATCCATAAACAAAATTACTTTTTGCCAAGAGGACTGATCGTGACAGACATAAATCTGCCCTCGAGGACAGGCTTCTTTTCGGAAGCACCAGCCTCTTTACAAGCCTCCTCAAAGCGTTCAATAACCTCACGTCCAAGATCGGTATGCGCCATCTCGCGCCCCTTGAAGCGAAGCACTGCACGCACCTTGTCTCCGCCCTGCAAAAACTTGCAAGCCTGATTGACACGCGTATCAAAATCGTGCTTATCAATGCGACAGGAAAGCTGAATCTCCTTCACACGAATGACCTGTTGCTTTTTCTTTGCTTCCTTTTCTCTTTTGTCGCGCTCAAAACGGTACTTTCCGTAATCCATCGCGCGGCAGACCGGAGGCTCTGCATTGGGTGCCAAAAGTACAAGGTCAAGCTCGCGGGAATAAGCATATTCCTTCGCGCTATTCAAGTCCATAATACCGAGCTGCTCACCCTCACTGCCAACCAGACGAACCTCTTTGGCCTTAATCTCGTCATTGATCTGCAATTCTTTTGCCGTGCTAATAACCGTGCACCTCCAAAAACAAAAAATACGTACAGAATCATCCGTACGCATACTATCCCCGGCATCTCAAACAACGCGGAGAAATCGTATTGACCGTATGCACCTTGTGATACGGTGAGAACGGATGTTCTGCTTCCTTTTCAGAGAATTTCTAAAACTCACGCACGTATAATACCACACTTGCCATCGCTTGTCAATAGTTTTTTTGATTTTTTTTTATTTTACAGCCTTTTTTGGAAAAATTCTATTTTTTGTACAATAAAGAGGAGAAAAAATTGTTCAAAATTACACTTTACAAATTGAAATAGATGCGTTATAATGATATTCAAGACACACTGTGGAAGTCCACCGAAATATCAATCTTATGATATCCCTGCGGTAAAGGTACTTTTGCAGACCATTTGCGGGAGGCATTTCACCATGCCTCTTTTTCTTTTTTCTATGCTCCCTCATCGCTTACATGTCCCTTCCGCGTGAAGATTATAAAAATTATCTTAAAAAATATTGAAATTATATAGAAATTTATCTTTCTATATGTTATAATATAATGTATGATGCTATAGGTATGCCCTATTCATCTCAAAAACTGTACGCTTATTATATGATTTGAGGTTTAAAATGTCATCCAACCATTCAGAAACGAACGATAAAATGCTGCTTCCCCTGATCCCGATCAGAGGAAACGTTGTATTCCCCGCCATCCAGACGACGCTTGAAATTTCCCGTCCCCTCTCACTGAAAGCATTCAGCGTTTCCGCCGCGTCGGACGGGATCGTGTTTTTAACAGCACAAAAAGACCCCGCCGTGGAATCCCCCGAGGAACGTGATCTTTATAAGATCGGAACCGTCGCCGTCATCAAGCACGTCGCCCGCACTCCTGACAGCACGCTTTCCATCACCTTTGAGGGAAAATGCCGCGCACGCCTTTGCGGCGTCATCCCCGATGAAGACTATCTGCACGCATCCGTTATTTTGTGTCCGTCGAAGCCCGAGGAATTTGACTCCCCCGACCAAAATCATCTGGCATCTCTTAAAAATGAGATATTCAAACGCCTTGATTCCTTGCGACAGAATCACCCCGCCGTTACCGATGAGTTTTACAATTCGGCAAAGGCCCTCAATTCCAACGGCTTTTTGTGCGATTTCATTGCCTCCAGCATCCTCATCGTCCAAAGAAACAAGCAAAAGATCCTCGAATGTCAAAACCCCTATCTGCGCCTGGAGCGTCTGCTCTCCATTTTAGATGAGGAAGAAAAGCTTATCCGCTTCGAGCACGACGTTCACCGTCGCGTCAAGGAAAATCTCGAGGAACACCAAAAAGAATACTATCTGCGCGAGCAGGTTAAAATCCTCCAACAGGAGCTTGGCGAGGACGAAGACGAGATCGAAGAATACGCCGGAAGGATTGAACGCTCCGGTGCCGACTCTTCTGTCAAGGAAAAGCTCACAAAAGAACTGAACAAGCTCGCAAAAACCCCATTCGGGGCTGCCGAATCAGC
>JAFTLE010000004.1 GCA_017452895.1 Clostridia bacterium | reverse complement strand
TCGAGCAATACGAGAAGGAGCATCCCGAATTTATCGAAATTGCCGATAAGCTCTACAAATTCAACGACAACCTGATGAAGGAGCGCGTTGCGGCAGGGCTGATCACGCAGGCGGATGCCGACTACCTGAAGGCAAAATATCCGCACTACGTTCCCACGGGGCGCGAGGATGCGCCGCAGGGCATTGCGACGATCCGCGGCAAGAACAATATCGAGGTGCAGACGGGTATCAAGAAGGCGACGGGCAGCGGGCGCAAGGTCCGCGATATCGGCAATCAGATCGCCGAGCACGCGCTTCAGGTATACCGCGCTGCGGCGGTCAACGAGCTCCTCGGGCATCTGTACGACGTTGCCGTGAAAACGGGCGACACCACCTACGTCAAGGTGCTCAGCGAGGAAAGCGTCTACGCCAACGAGGAACAGCAGGATCAGTTTGAGACGAAGCAGAGGGTCGAGCGCGGCAAGGCGGGACAGATCACTCTGTACAGAGACGGCAAGCGCATCACGCTCGCGGTTTCGCCCGAGATCCTTGCAGGCTTCAACAGCACCGCGAATATGAGCAACAACGCGATCCTGAAGCTCGTCCGCACAACGATGAAAGGCTACAAGGCGCTGATCACGTCACTCAACCCCTTCTTCGGTATCAGAAACAAGATCCGAGACCTTCAGGATGCGGGCATCAACACGAGATATCCCGCACAGTATTTGAAGAATCTCTTGTCTGGCAGGGCTGAGAAAGAGATCGCGAAGAACGGAGAGTATTGGATCGAGTACCGTGCGGCAGGCGGATTCAACGTCTCCGCATACGACGCGAAGGATATCAACTTCAAGGATCTCGATATCGGCGTTACCTCCCGCGGATTTAAATGGTCCGCCGACAGGAATCCGTTTATCAGGTACGGTCGGCGCGTGTTCCAATCGATCGAGGTGCTCAACGCATTCATCGAGCAGTCAACGCGTCTGAACGAGTACATCTGCGCGAGAGAGGCGGGCGCGAGCATCGACGAGGCTCTTCTTGCATCCGCCGAGGTAACGACAAACTTCGGGCGGTCGGGCAACGTGGTGAAGACCTTCAATACCTACCTCATCCCCTTCCTCAACCCCGCCGTGCAGGGTATGAGCAGAATGTACCGAAACGTCGTTGACACGAAGATGACTCTCGCGGAGGTCTCCGCCCTTCTGTTCAAGCTCGCGTTCTTCGGCGGATTCGTGCCGCAGATCCTGCTTGAGCTTCTGCATCAGGCAATCGGCGACGACGAATACGAGGAGCTGAGCGACACCGACAAGACCATCTATTACGTCTTGCCGTGGTTTGGAGAGACCTACTTCAAGATTCCGAAGGGACGCATTTCCGCAATGTTCGCGGGCGCCGTCGTGCAGACGCACAGTGCAATTGACGGTGAGGGCTTTGATTTCTTTGAATACTTCGAGAACGTCTATCAGAACAACCTCCCCTTTGATACCGCTTCCCGCTCGATCATCTCTCCCGTCAAGGACGCATGGACGAACACGACGTGGTACGGCGGACAGATCGAGGGACGGGAGTTTGAGAACGTGCGCCCAGAAAACCGTTACGACGAATCGACAAGCTCGATCGCTATCGGGATCGGCAAGCTCTTCAACATATCCCCGAAGCGCATGCATTACGTTCTTGATCAGTACACGGGTATCATCGGCGACGTTCTCCTCCCTGCGACCTCCAAGCGGGCGGAGCGCGATCCCTTCTCTGCCAACTTCACGATCGATCCCGTCCTCTCAAACGAATTGTCCACGCAATTCTACGAGATCTACGACGAGGTCGTGTACCGTGACAACGAAGGGAGCGAGACGGCGTACTACAAGAAGAAGTTCCTCGGCGAGTACAAGAGCGCGATCAGCGATCTGTATAAGGAGATCGACTCCATCGAGGCAAGCGACCTCTCCGACTCCGAGAAAAAGGAGAAGGTACGCATCCTTCGCGCGACGATCAACGAGATCTACCGCAAGGCGCTTGGCGATTACGGGGAATTCAGCAATACGCTGAATGAGGGAATGCTTGTCTACGGCTCCTATGCGACCGAAGCCGTAACGAAGGAAAACTTCAAGAAGCTCGGGCTTGAACAGGGAGACGTCGGCAAGGTCGCCGTCCTCTTTGACGGTCAGGTCGCCATCAAGAAGGACACGCAGGCAGAGGCGGACTCTTACGTGAAAACGAACGCAAAGAAGCTCGCCTATGCGGAAACGCTCCGAAGGATGTACGGCACCGAGCGCGCATTCAAGGCGCTTGGAATGGAGGAGAAGGCGGCGGCGATCGCTCACTACGGTATCACCTACGACGAGTATTGGCAAGCCTACTTCGGAGTCCGATACATCCGCGGCGACAACAAGAAGCAGCAGGTCGTCAAATACCTCAAGGAGATCGGATTCACGACCGAGAAGATCGGGGTCGTCCTGCACTTCATGGGGTACAGCGGGTATGAAAAATACCTGAAAAAAGCATCTTAAATAGAGAAACCGCACGTTTTTGTGCGGTTTTTCTTTTTTTTATAAAAAATTTTTAAAAAAACAGTCAAATGCTATTGCACTGTGAAACCAAAATGATATAGTTACAATTGAAGCCGGAGCACCGGCAAAGGAAAGGAGAAAGCATATGAAGACCAAAAACCCCTATGCAACCAACAAGGGCGGCAAGATTCAGGCGCCCACCAACCCCGCAGCCGGCGATCCAAAGGTGAATAAGGTAGTCGGCAATGATCTTCGTGTCAAGAAAGGTAAGAAGTGATGCCTGATTTCGACGAAGAGATGAATGATCTGTTTATCGACGAGGACGTCGAGACAGAGGAAGCCCCCACCGTGGAAGATCCCGTAGAAGAGCCTGCCGCTGCGAAAGAGCCGCAGGATCCGTCCGTGAAAAACGAGGTGCAGCTTGCAAAGGATTTCATCGAGCTGAGAAAGTCTCACCCTGAGCTTTCCTCGATGGATGATATCGAAAATCCCGAGCGTTTTATGCGCCTTCGCAATAACGGATGCACCATTGAGGAAGCATTCCTCGCTACGGGTGGCTCAAAGAAAAGGATTGCCGCAGGAAGCGGCAAGGAGCATCTCCGCACCGTAGCACCGAAGGGCACGGCGGCAGGAGAGCACGTCACAAGAAGCGAGATCGAAGCGGCGCGTGAGCTTTTGAACGACCCGAAGCTCACGGATAAGGATCTCGCCGCTTACGTTCGCCGCGCAAGATCTTAAAAAAAGGAGATTTATTTAAATGGCAGATATCGTATATACTGACCTCTATTCCAAGAAGCCCGAAACCCGCGAAGGCGCGATCGGCAGACTCAAGACCCCCATCAAAATGATCATCGAGCACGAAAGCGACGTTTTGACCAAGAAGGGCGGCATCCGAACCAAAGGGGCTGATTATCTTGGGGCATATCTTCGCGCTTCGTTACACAAGATTGATACTAAAGGAAAAAATGTATGTGCGAATCCTAGCATTAAAGAGGGACGCGTAAAATGGGATACTTGTTATCACTTTGAGAATATTTTTTCGGCCTTCAATGCAGGAGATTGGGAAATATGGTTGGAATTATTTTCTCGCTGGACTGTATCTAACGATATGAATATTAAATATGCAATTGCTATAACAGTCGAAGATCTTTCCAAGAAATATGATATTTATAACGAAATAATTAACGAAGTAAATAATCGTTTTATTCCGATGAATATAATCAAAAATGAATTGAAAGTCAACAATTAGGAGATTAAATATGGGAAAAAGTCAACACGTAACTCCACATCCTAAAGGTGGATGGCAAGTTAAAGGCGCTGGCAATAGCAAAGCAACAGCAAGAACAACAACACAGGCGGAAGCAATATATATAGCAAAAAATATTGCTGTTAATAACAAGTCTGAATTGGTTATTCATAGGACTAATGGGAAAATTCGTGAAAAGAACTCCTATGGCAACGATCCCTATCCGCCCAAAGGATAAAGTGGAGTTGCTTTAGTAAAAGTGTTTAATATCGCGGCTGTTCAAACCTAAACAAAAAAGGCGAAAACATTTTTTTATCCGCCCTTCACAAAAATCGACAAGTTTCAACAGAAGCTTGTCGATTTTTACTTAGTACCCCTTCACTCTTCACTTTTCACTAAATCCTTGTCGATTTTTGGCGGAAGTAATAAGTAATAGTGAATAGGTACTAATGTAGCTTTTCACCTTATGGTCGAAAAGCAATTCATTATAGAATAAATGTGGAGAGTTCAAACCCAGATAAAAAGTGGCAAAAATATCTTTTTGTCGCCTTACACATCCAAGTCCACAGCAGTAATGTTGTGGACTTGTTCTTTTGTATACAAAAAGCCACCGAGGAGAAATCTCCTTGGTGGCTTTTGACTTTATTTGTGGTATTTGTGATCGATGAAAGAGATAGATTTTGGATTGACAGTTTTCTATATCGATGATATAATAAAAGTTAAAGGAGGCGTCAAAATGTTACCGATAATTTTGAATATTTTAAATGATGACGAGCGTGCGTTCGTGGAGACGATATACGTAAAATATGAAAAACAACTTTACATAATATCCATGAAATACTTACAGGATCATCGAGATGCACAGGATTGCGTGCACGATACCATTGCATTGGTGATAGATAGCATAGAAAAATTTAAAACGGCACAGGACATGGGGTATATTGACCGACTCATCACGGTGGTATGCCGAAATTGTGCCTTGAATGCGTTGCGCGTGAAGCGTCGCAAGAATCAATACGAGCAATCGCTGGTTCATTACAATTATGAGGAAGAAAAATATGAGGAAATCGAGCTTCCCGATTACGAATCAAGCGTGGATAAAATTTATGTAAGTCAGCAGAATTGCGAATATCTTCACGAATTGATCAATCGTTTGGATGACAAATACCGCGATGTGGTTTTACTCAAAAGCCTTGGATTTGATTACAAGGCCATTGCAAAAATGATGAATATTTCCGAAGAATTGGCAAGACAGCGATATGCAAGGGCGAAAAAGCAGCTTTGGGAGATGGGAGGGAACAATCTTTATGCAGAATCATCTCGATAAATTCGATCATTTGATTGCATTGGCAGCCATGAAGTCGGCTGAGGACGATGCGAAGGCAATGTATGAATTGGACATATCGGACGTAAGCTTTGATCCCTCGTATTACAAAAAGAGAAGCAAGGCAATTCGTAAATACAAGAACGCGCCGAGAGAGAGGATGACTCGCGGCAAAACCTTCCGCCTGGTTTTGGCGATCGTAATCAGCATCACGATGCTTGCCGCAATGGTCGGCTGTGTGCCGGCGATCCGCGAGGCAATCTACAATGCCATTATCGGTTGGTATGACGAATACTTTTCTGTGTCGTACGAATCTCCGGCGGGGGAGGAGGCAGAGAGTCCCGCCGATGAAACGCTTGAAAAAGAGATTGTCGCGCCGACCTATATTGAGCAAACACGCAAGCCGTCCAATCTGCCGGAGGATGTCTGGGAAGATACGGTTGTGAATACAAATGCCAAAGTTACACTGGATTATTATATCGGAGAAGAATATTTGTTCTCGTTCACGCAATTTGTGTTAGAGCCTGCCGATAAGTACGTGGATAACGAGGAGATGAAGATAACCGATATGGAAATCAACGGCAATCCGGCAACGTTGGTTGAATATAAAAACAAAAACGCGACCTGCATTCTGTGGAATGACAAAGAGTATGCCTATCAGATATGGTCGAATACACTCAGCATAGAGGCGCTGATTCAATACGCTAGCAGCGTTCAATAAGGAAAAATAAAAAATCTCAAAAATGTTGTCACGTTTTTGGGATTTTTTTGTTAAAGAGAATGGGAACAGCCGACGTTGTATGACGTTGGAGGTAATATGATGCGTAAACATTTGACCAAAGCAATTGTATCACTGTCTCTTGCACTGATTATGCTTGGTTTGCCGACATTGCCTGTCTTTGCCGCACAAAAAGAGGAGAGTACGGTGCAGCCTCAATGGACCAGCATTGCGACGATGGATGTTGATATGGTCTTTGTCGGCAATGAGGGCAGTGCCGCCGGTTGTGCCAGAAAGCACTCGACTGCATCGCACATCGAGGGACATCTGTACATTTACAAGTGGACGGGCTCCACGTGGGAATACGTGGGACACGATGAGGGCAGTAAAACGGTAGGAACCTTGGGCCTTGTCGTAGAGTTCATTGGGGAAACGGGCGTTCAGTATAAGGCAGTTCTGACCGTCGTTGCTTATACCAACGGTATTGGCGAATGGGAAACCGTTGAATACCACAAAACCTGTCGATAAGCTTGAACAAAAAAACATCTCAAATTCAACAAAAAATATTGAAAGAAAAGTCATGACAGACGGTTGGCTGATTCCCAAAAAATTTAACACTACTCATGCATCAGATCACAGATTACGTCGAGAAAATGTACATAAGGAACTCTATAATGATTTAATGTCGCAACGATAGAGAGGGCCATCTCTTTGTCGGTGCCGATTTCCCGTACATATAGCTCCTCACAATTGTCGTCGTATGGCGCGACAATGCCGTAGGTTTCTTGCGAATCGGTTCTTGTAATGACCGTGATCTTGTATTCGGACAAGAGGTCGCAGGGAGAAGCTTTTGATGTTTTTAATGGTGCGATAGTATCCATTTTATGACATTCCTTTCTTGAGCTTGGCATCATTATACATTCTTTGACGGTAAACGCCAAGGGTCAATTGACCCTTTTGGTACATTTTTTGCGGATCGGGGATCTGATGAGAAGCGTGGAGAACAAATCCGGGGTGGAACACACAATGTACAGGGAATCAAAATTGAGGATTCAGACAGAAAAACGGTCAAGATTATACTTATCAAAAAATTTGATCGATTATCGAAAAAGGCTGAACATTTCAAGAGAACATCTTGCCTTGGGTTGTGAAATCGATGTGAAGTACCTTTCCAGAATTGAAACCGGTAGAGCCAACGCCTCTCTTGATGTATTGGATAAACTGAGCGACGGCACAGGAATTGCCGCCGGAGAATTGATTACCAAATGATATTTCGTTGCTTTCTACATGGTCGAGCAGCAACGAATGAAAAAAGATACTGTTTTGTAAAAGAGAGACAACGCTCCTTCTCCGCCGAAAAGAGTGGGTAGAAAGCACCTAAAAAGTGGGTACATTCTACCCACTTCTTCCTATCTATAAGGCTGTTTCCTGCTTTTCACCTCCATCCAACAAAAAATTGTAACATCACGAAAAACCGTCCCGAACGAGGGGCGCCCCAGTGATTAAACCGTAACAATAATTTGTGCGGCACCTTCGAGTGGCAAAAACCGAAAAGACCAGTCACGATCAAGTGAAAACTTGACGCGGCGGGTCTTTTTTGCATTAAATCAATACAAATTTACTCAATCCCCTTGACGAAATCCGAAAAGTATGTTAGTATGTAAACATACATACTATACGGAGGTAGATCCGCTTGAAAAAAAGGCAAAAAACAGCGTTTGGTGATTATCTGGTAGAACAGATCAAAAAAGCTGCTATGTCACAAGAAGAATTCTATAATGCGGTAGGAATTAAGAAACCATATTTCTACGATCTCCTTACAGCTACTCCTCCTCCGATCGAGCTTCAAGACAGAATGCTGTCTGTTCTTGATGACAAAACAGGAGCGGATGCGGAACGCAGAAGTAGATTCTATGATCTGGCTGCGGCAGGCAGGAATGAAATACCTGCAGACATTGCGAAGCTCATATCTGAGCATCCCACAGAACTAACGAAAATTCGCTTTGCACTATGCCAAATGTTACAGTGATAAACTATTAGGAGGTAAATTCATATGACATATGATTCTTTCTATTCTTCCGTTTTGCCGGGTAATTATGCGCTCACAAAATCGATGGAATTAACCAAAGTAACTACCAGCGGTACACTTTGGTATACCAAGAAGTTTCTTGTGCTGTATTATTATGTTTTTTTGAGTAGCGATTTAATGACTCGTGAGTACATCCGAAAAGTCACCGAGGCGTTTGATTCATTTATTGCTACATTGGATCCAACCGTACAGACCGCAGCTGAGGCATTCTTTTATCCTGAGAACGACGCCATTAATTTCAAATCCGATGCGTTCAAGTCCTTTACAAATTTTGCGGCAGTAACCGAGTTCAACAACCAGGCGGAATGCAACACGTATTATCAAAATGCGAAAAAGATGTATTTCACACTTTTGATGGGATCGGGCGGACAATCCGGTGTCAAGAAAAAGCTTAAAGATGTAGTTGAGTCTGCAACTTTTGTTTATTCTGAAGCTAACATAAGCTCTGCCATTATGAAAGCTGTGGAAGAAGTGTGTGTCGAGCAAATAAACGATACCGGCGAGCTATCGGACAATTCCGTCAAACACATTATCTCCAATGCCGCCATTGAAGAAATAACTGCTGTTGCGGCAAATGAGAGATTAACAGAAGAAGGCGTTAGACAAATGATCTCTCGTCACACAGATCATAGATTCAGATATAGAAGCATTGAAAATGACATGGTTGCGTTCATCAGAAACGAACGTCAAATATTGTATTACTATGGCTATTTTCATTCTAGGTCCGCAGGAACCACGGATGAATTTAGTAGTTTAACACCTGTTGGAGAAATCGCATTAAATGCAAACAGTCAAGAATTTCTGGCTATTTGGGAACATCAGAAAATCAAAATGATCTCCCAGCCCGCAACAGCAGATATTAACAATGTAACATTGTGCTGCAACGATTCTTCCAATTTTGCAATAAGCTATACCCCTTATACTGACATTCTCGGACATATTCTGAGAAACGACGGCTTAACCGTAGATCAGTATAAGTACATAGTTTCACGCAGAAGCCATTACGATTCAGAAACTGATTGGGTTTCTCACGAGGCAGAAGTCTTGTCACATCTCAACGATATAAAGAGACTTGTCGACAGCTTTGGACGTACACGTGATAAACAGGAAGAAGATGGTAGAAAAGAATTATTGAAATATCTTCTTGGCGTTCGTAGTGATTTACCGATTGATGCAACAACGCATGGCTATGGCGTGATTAACTATCAGCGCAATTGCGCCATAACAAATGAAACGCAATTAGAAAAGCTCTACAAAATATACTTTGGTCTGGAGACCTATAAAATATCTCGATATCATTCTCTTTTTGAGGATTGTGAAAACGATTTGCGCCGCCGATATAATGACACCATAACTAATCTCAACACAGGTATGAATCCCAGGGTAAAAATCAGCTGGGATCTCTACAATATTCGTGTAGATAAATTCATCCTGTTTGGTGTTGCTATTGCGGAAACAGCATTCCGCTCCAATATTGATTTGTTCGAAGGTAGCATAAGGGATTTGGTGGAGACGCTGCTCCCTGCTTTGAATGAAAGATACGGAGCATTATTAAGAATTATCGGTTATAGAAGCGATACCGCCAAACGCGCTCAAATCAGAAAAATCATCACTGCACTAAAGAATAACGATTATTCCGAATTTGTTGAAGCCGCTCCGGAGGGTCATGCACAGATAATTTCAAATTATCGCGAGGTCGATGCGGAAGACCTGCGTGTGAGACTTGAGGAGATTTCAAGCAGAGCGTCGGAAGTTGAAGAGGGCGTGCGAGTAAGAAATACTACCTTGGTTAGCTTGCTTAAATCTTACTATATGGCACGCTTTTTGGAAGACGATTTGCTAAAATGCGAGTGTTGTGGCGAGTCAACCTTTATCACGACTGCCGGCGAACCATATGTAGAATTCCATCACTTAATACCCTTCCATATTGCAAACGGACCTGATCATTATTTGAATTTGTTTGCTCTGTGTCCGAATTGTCACAGAAAGATACATTTTCTTAGGATTGAAGAAAAGCATCAGGCTTATGCTGGGTTGAGCGATAATAATTACCTTCATATCAGTTTCGTTGAACGTTTACGCACGCTAAAGCAGCAAATGATTCTCAGATCATATCATTTGGAATATCTACTCGCCGAAAGCGCGATCACCGAAGAAGAATATGAAAGCATTACAGCATAAGGAGAAATCATGGGAATAGAACAGTATACAAATAGAATAATTCAAGCATATTCCAATGAGTTTTTGAAGCAACTGCCCGAAGATTCAGTGGATCTGGTTGTGACAAGCCCGCCTTATGATGATTTGCGAGCTTACGGAGACTGCGCTGGCTGGAGTTTTGATGTATTTAAGATTGTTGCAGAAGAATTGTACCGCGTGATGAAGCCCGGTGGAGTCGTTGTTTGGGTTATAGGCGATAAGACTGAAAAAGGCAATAAAAGTTTAACCAGCTTTAGACAGGCATTGTATTTTCAAGAGGTCGGATTCAACATGTATGATATCATCATATATGAAAAAGCAGGCACCGCTCCGCCGCATCCTAATAGATATTTCAATGCATACGAATACATGTTTGTATTGAGTAAAGGCAAGCCCAAAACCATACATCTTTTGAGAGATCGTCCTAATAAATGGGCCGGACACTCTACGTACGGTGATGTTACTCGGCGCGAGCAGGATGGCAGTCTCACCAATAAAGGAAAGAAAATTGTTAAAGACTTTTCTGTACGAACTAACGTGTGGAGATATGTCAACGGAAAAGGCTTTTCAACAAGAGATTCTATCGCGTATGAGCACCCGGCGATATTCCCGGAAAAGCTCGTAGAAGATCATATTTTATCATGGTCAGATGAAGGCGATATTGTGCTGGATCCTTTTGGTGGTAGCGGAACAACTGCCAAGATTGCACGCAAACTCAATAGGCGGTGGATTCTGATAGAAGCCGTTGATGCGTATTGCAAAATCGCGGAGGAGCGATTGGGAGGAGGTGAGACGCCATGACACAAACAATAATAACGATTTTGCCCTTTGAAAAAGCCATAGAAACCTTGCGTGATGGCAAAGCACGCCTACAAGATGACGGGACATTTTTTGTTATTTGCTCTACCGACTACGATCCGGACGGAAATGTTATACATGATTTTTTGGATGTCATATCAGAAGCAACCGCTTTGGGATATACATACATTAACACCATCGTATATCCTACTAAAAGTGTTCAGAACGTTGCATTTAAAGACAATGTTAGATACGTTGTTTGGTTGTGCAAAAGCTATTCTCTCATGACCGTAAAAAAAGACGCGATCAGAGAGAAACACATTTGGAAAGATGTGGAGTGGGGCAAAAGGGCTAAGAATTATAACCCTAAGGGAAAAGATCCGGGAAATGTATGGATCCCTACAGAAGATGATGGATGCGCCAACATAACCGACCATATCCTTTTAAGCGATCAAGAGGTTGTTGATCGTTTGCGTGCTCTCGCGGACTGCGGTAATAATTGTGAGATATACCAAGAGACTTTACCCGTTTGTGCAAGCGCAAAATTCACGTTAACTTCACCCGTGACCCCTTCAGCAGGAAACTGTCAGGGACGCGTTGTGTTTGGAACTTCTGAAAAAATGGATTCCGTATCAGACGGAACGGTAAGTGTTGCCGTAACTTCTCCCCCGTATTGGAACTTGAAAGACTATTTTAAGCAGGGACAAATCGGACAGGAAGGATACGACGTTTACCTTCACCGAATGAAAACAGTGTGGACAGAGTGCTACAAAAAACTATCCCCCAAGGGGAGCTTATGGATAAACATAAATATTCGTGTTCAAGCGGGTAAAGTAATATCTATTCCACATGATTTCGTTACGATGTGCAAGGAGATCGGTTTTTACTACAAAGGTATTCTTATATGGCACAAATCCTCAGGAATACCGACATCCGACAAAAACATTGTCGATAGGCACGAATATGTTTTATTATTCACCAAAAGTAATGATTTTTGTGTAAATCAAGATATTCAAGCATCATTTGGCGATTATAAAAATCCTGATATGAATGGCGGCGCCTTCTGGAATATCAATCGAAAAGCCGGCAGTGTTGGAAAAAAGTACATTCATCCAGCTATCTACCCAAATGAGTTGGTTGAACGAATTGTTCAATTATCTACACATGACGGTGAGCTGGTAATTGACCCCTTTCTCGGAAGCGGAACATCCTTAATTGCTGCATTGCAGTGTCACAGGAATTTTATAGGGTATGAATATAACGAAGGATTTAAAGACTTAATGCAATCTCGTTATGACAAGGAATTGCCCGAGAATACCACCTTACTGTATGTATAAATTGAGTACCAGCAGACGGAGCGATCCGTCTGCTGGTTTCTGTTACTAATCTGCTAACATCGCACCGTTCGTCCGGACTTTCGCGGATTGTTCTGGTATAATCGTCCCTGCCAAAGGAGGGGGCAGATATGAGAACAACAATCGAGGTGCTCTACTACGGAAATATCATGCCGTACAATCGCGGCGCCCGCATCCGCGACAGGGAACGCGCTTGCGGGCAAGATCCAAGAGGGGCACGAGCTGAACGGGAATCTTTGGGGCTACGCGCTCACCGTCGGTGTCACCGAGGGCGGCGTTGAGGTGCTGACGAATCACGCGGGTAAGGCGGCGCCTCCCGCGGCAACGGTGCCATCGAATCGGGTCAGCTCGTTGACAGTAAACAAGGGCGGCATCCTGATGCCGCCCTTCTCTGTTTACGCAATGAAATCCTCGACCACGTCCCGCAGATGCATCGGCGCAAGGGCGAGGTCGTTACACTCCTTTGCAAGTCGGACCAGGTCCTCCCGCTGGCTCGAAACGTCAGCAAACAGATCAAGCTCCACGATTCCCTCCTCGCCGTAGGACATCAGGGCAATGCCGTAACCAAACCGCTCCCCTTCCCGATCCGTATGATGCGTTTTGACCACTATGTACTCCGATCTCATTTGTACGCTCCTCCTCTCTTAATTTTTACACAATTCTTGACTTTTCGACACTGCTATGCTACAATATTTTTGTGGTGATAGTTGCTTACACCATTATATCTCAATAAATCTTAATTGTCAATAGTATTTTGTTATTTTTTCTTAATTTTTGAAAATAATTTTAATTTTTGTTAAGATTGCATGATGTTTAGGAGGGAAAACGATGTTTTGGGACGTATATAGCGACCTGTGTACGAAGCGTGGCTTGTCTGCCAACTGTGTGGCGAAGAAGCTTTCGATCTCGTCGGGCACGATTACGGGCTGGAAGCAGGGTCGCGTTCCGCAGAATGCAACGCTCAAAAAAATTGCCGACTACTTCGGTGTGACGACCGAGTTCCTTTTGGAAAAGGAAGAAAAAAAGAGCGCAGCTGCGCCCTTCTACTTTGAGCCACACGACCCCAAAATCCGTTTTTCTTCTGGTGCGGGCTATTCCTATCGCGACCATCCGAACGAATATGTTCCGCCCGCAATCCCCGGCGATAAGCCCTCCGATCTTGAACGACTGCTTCTGGGCTATTTCCGCGGACTGACGCTTGAAAAGCAGTTTGAGGTGGTAAAATCGGTCGAGCAAACGCTCTACAAGATGTACGAGGACAATTCCAAAAAATAATTTTAGAGAGCAGCATGCGACTTTACGTATCGACTGGAGCGGCGACCGCTCCGTGATGCATCTGCCCGAGCAAAAGGTAACATCTGCTTTGAGATCTGATCGATCTGCGTTTTAAGGAGTAAGTAATGAGCAAAAAAGTCAAAATCAAAGAGAACAATCAAATAACGGGTGCGGCAAATGCAAAGCGCCCCTCCCGACTTGCATCAATCCCGTGGGCGACCCTTTCGCTGGTCCTGCTTTTCTTCGGCGCGGGCATCCTTCTGATTATTTTTCCCGAAAAATCGCTGACTTGGGCTGTCCGTATCATTGCGGGCGCTGTCCTTCTGCTTGCACTCCTGCAACTGATCCTGTCACTTGGAAAAAAGACGCGCGGCTTCATTCTGGTCATTGAGATTATTTCCTCTCTTGCCGCCCTTGCGGGCGGGGGACTTCTACTCTATGCGCCCGACCGTTCCTTTGAATATCTCGTGATGTGTACAGGTGTCATTTTGATGATCGACGGCTCCTTCAAACTGCAAACCGCCGTGCATTCGCGTTTTTTCCGTTCCGTGCTGTGGTGGATCGTTTTCGTCATTGCCGTCCTTGTGATCGCGGGCGGCTTCCTTCTGATCCGCATTCCCGTCACGCCTGAAAACCTGCATAAGACCGCAATCTTTATGGGTGCCTTCTTTATGGTAGAGGGTGTGCAGAATCTGCTCGCCTACTTCTTCCGCATTGGCGTCTCGAAAAAAATGCGCTTGACAGAAGCGGAAGGGATGAAGGACGTTCCCCTGCCTACCGCAGAGCAAACCGCCATTACTGAGGAGGCAAGCGTCGCATTACCCTCAGCAACCGACACCTCCGTACCGCTGGTCAAGGGCGCAGAGTCCTCCGCACAGCTCATTCCTCTGCCGACTGACACCGATCAATAAAAGCAACCGATAAAAAATACGGTCTCAACTTTTGAGACCGTATTTTTTATAAGCTCCTCTGTGGTTTTCCGTGCAGAAGGCGGCGCAGCACGAAGAAGCAGACCGCAAACTGACACATCGCCGTCAGCAACCAGGAGACGGGATAGGAGATATAGATCGACAACAGCGTCTGATAATGCTCAAAGACCGTCAAGATCCACACGATACGCAAAAGGCACGCGCCGATCAGTGAAATGACGGTCGAGGTCAGGGATTTGCCAAGTCCGCGGACGACACCGCCGCCGACCTCCATCCAAGCAAGCGGAGCATACAAAAGCAAAACGCAATAGAGGCGCTGATACGCCGCTGAGGTCGCAATCGATTCAAGACTTCCCTCTGCCCCCGCCTTAATACCGTACAACGCGATCAGCGGATCGTAAAACAAAAAAAACACACTCGAGAAGATCAGCGAGATAACCGTCGTAACAAGGAAGCAAACGCCCATGACGCGGTAAATACGCCGCGGCTTTTTCGCACCGAGATTCTGGCTGGTAAAGGTGACCGCCGCCTGATGCACGGAGTTCGTCGCGGTATAAGCGAAGGCCTCAAGATTTGTTGCAGCGGCATTTCCCTTCACGATCGGCTGATAGGCGCTACCCGCAGGTGCCACCAGATTATTCACGCGGATGATCGAGGATTGAATGATGATATTGGAAAGCGAAAAGAGCGCCCCCTGAATTCCCGCGGGAACACCGATATAAAGGATATTGCGGAAGGCGTAGCGGTCGATCCGCAAACGGCGGAAGGAAAAACGGCACGCACCCGTGTCCCGCCGCAGAATGAAAAGCAAAATCACGGCAGATGCGGCGTTCGCACACATCGTAGCGATTGCAACGCCCTCAACCGAAAGATCAACGACCATCACGAAAAAGAGATTGAGCAGAACGTTCAGGACACCCGTGGCGGAAAGCACGATCAGCGGCGTGCGCGTGTCCCCCTTCGCGCGGAAGATCGAAATACAGTAGTTCGTCAAGGACAAAAACGGAATGCCGATAAAAACGATGCACGTATAGGTCACGGCAAGCTCGAGGAGCTTTCCCGTCGCCCCCATCATCCGTAGCACGGGACGCGCGGTCGAAAGCCCAAGTGCCACGCCCCCGATGCCGAAGATCAGGCTCATCGCAATGGCGGTATGTACGGTACGGCTGACGGCATCGTCATCTTTGGCACCGATGTGCCGCGCGACCATCACGTTCGCGCCGACCGAAAAGCCCATAAAGACGTTGACCACCATATTGACGAAGGGTGCCGTCATACCGATCGCGCCGACGGAATCGGGCTCGCTCGACATACCGACAACAATCATGTCCGCGGCATTGTAGAAGGTCTGAAGAAGGTTTGTGAAAACGAGCGGAAGAATGAAAATCAGGACCTTACCAAGCAACGGTCCCTCCGTCATATTCAAGCTTTTACGTTGACGGATCGCTTGCATTTGGATCGCCTTCCTTTTTTGATTTGAACTCACCTCAATTATAGTCAAATCAAATTCAAAAGTCAATCAAATTAAAAAAAATTCCCGACACTTTGTCGGGAATTTTTGAACTTTCGGAGAAGCGTCCCCAAACACTGCTTTTGCGGATGCTTTTTCTTACAGGCTGTATTCCTTCGCGAGCGCGGCAAACGCGGGGAGCGAGTTTTCCACCCGCTTTTTATCCACGCAGTACGCGATGCGGACATAGCCCGTCACGCCGAAATCGTCGCAGGGCACAACGAGGATCTCGTGCGCCTTCGCCCTTTCATAAAAGGCGTAGGCATCCCCCGCAGGGACTTTGACGAACAGATAGAATGCGCCATCGGGCTTGACACAGTCATAGCCGTACGCCGTGAGACTGTTGTAAAGCAGATCGCGGTTTTCGCGGTAGGCTTCAATATTGACCTTTGCATCCAGACAATGCAGAATGACCTGCTGCATCAGGCTCGGCGCACAGACGTAGCCGAGCGATCTGCCCGCGCCGCAAACCGCAAGATAGATATTTGCGGCATCGTTCATCGCGGGGTTTACGGCAATATAGCCGATACGCTCACCCGGCAGAGAGAGCGATTTGGAATAAGAATAGCAAACGAGCGTATTTGGGTAATAATTCATCAGGTACGGCACGTCAAGCTCGCCGTAGACCAGCTCACGGTAGGGCTCGTCGGCGATCAGGTAAATGTCGTGTCCGTACTCCTTAGACTTTTTCGTAAGGATCTCTGCGACGGCTGCGATCTTATCGGCAGGATAAACGACACCGCTCGGATTGTTCGGGGAGTTGAGGATCACCGCCTTGGTACACGCGCTGATCTTCTCCTCAAAATCTGCAAGGTCGATCTGTAAATCGCTGTCGGGCAGGCTAGCAACGAGCGTACCGCCCGCATTCTCAACGAATACGCGGTATTCGGTAAAAAAGGGGGCGAATACGATGCACTCCTCGCCCGACTCCTCGAAGAGAGCGCGCAGGCAGATCGAAAGCGATGCCGCCGCGCCGCAGGTCATGTAAATATGGTTCGGCGTGAGCGACTGTCCGAAGCGTCTGTTGATATTTTCGGCGATCGCGGTGCGCACCCGAAGGTCGCCCTGCGCCGAGGTATAGCCGTGCAGCAGCACGGAGTCCTCTGTGCGAAGAAGGCGTTCGATCGTCTCGTTGACCTCCTTCGGTGCGGGGACGCTGGGGTTGCCAAGGCTGAAATCGAATACCTTGTCCGCGCCGATCTCAAGGCCACGCGTTTTACTGTACTCAAAAATCTCACGGATGATGGAGCGACGGCTTCCAAGCCCGTACATTTTCTGATTGTAGCTCATAATTTACTCCTTGATGCCGAGAAGCTCTTCGGCATTGCGATAAAAGATTTTCTCTTCCTCCTCAGAGGAAAGACCCATAGAGCGAAGGATCGCGACCTCCTCCCCAATATCCCGCCACGGGCTATCGGTTGCGAAAAGGATCCTGTCAGCACCGTGCCGACGGACGAATTCACAAAAAAGCGACCGCTCCATTTCGTGCATACTGTACGCGGTATCGAAATAAAGATCGAGCCCCGCGAGCTTTGAGAGCACCTCCTCTGCCATACGGTTGCCGCCCATATGGGCAAGCACCAGCTTGACGCTGCCGACCCTCTCCAGGGCGTTTCTGACACGGTCGGGGGTGCATCGGACGGGCTGATCCCTGTATCCGTCGTCGACCCCTGCGTGGGTCACGACGATCAGATCAAGGTCCCTCGCGGCGCAAAGGATCTCGATATACGAATCCTCGTCAAAGAAGGTCTCCTGATAGTCGGGGTGAATCTTTACACCCTTAAACCCCATTTCCTTCAAACATCGCATTTTCCCGCGCAGATCCTCACACGCGGGGTGGATCCCGCCAAAGGAGAGGATGCCTCCGCCCGCCTCGTTCAGCGCGGCGGCGAAGCGATTGACCCCCTCAAACTGCGACGGCCTCGTCAAGACGGGGAGTGCGACAGCAAGATCGACGCCGCCCCTCTTGAGGGCGGCGGTAAGCCCCGCCACGGTGCCGTCTGTGTAGGGCGGGATATTTGCCATTGCCGCGAGTGTGGCAACCGTCCTTTCGGCGATCTTATCCGAAAAAACGTGCGTATGAAAATCGACAATCATTTTTTTACATTGAGGAAAGCTGCTCACGCGTGACGGTTTTGACACCGTACGCCTCGATTGCCGTTGCCGCCGCCTGAAGATCGGATGCCTTCAGAACAACGTACGCCCTCTCCGCTTCAATGGAAAGACCGTACATATATTCAACGTTGACACCCGCAGTCTCAATGCTCTTGAGAAGTCCCTGCAGGCTTCCTGCCGTATGGGGGATCTCAATGATCAGAACGTCCGACAAGATCGAGGAGAAGCCTGCCTCCGCAAGCCTTTCCTTTCCCGACTCGGGGTCGCTGACGATCAGACGCAAAAGTCCGTATTCGGTGGTGTCCGCAAGACTGAGCGAGAGGATGTTCACACCGTTATCCTTTAAAACATTCAAGACCTCGCCAAGCCTGCCCTGTCTGTTTTCGATAAATACCGACAGCTGTTTTGCAAACATAACTTACACTCCTTCGTAGCCTTCCAGAAATGCCTTGAGGTTCAGATCTACGGTCTTCGGCGGAACGGTTGCCTTCACGGTTTCAAGCCAGCTTTCCTTGTCAAAGCCGATATGCTTTGCGGCGTAGCCGAGCACGACGGAATTGAGCACCTTACTGTTGCCGAGATCCTTCGCGATCTGCATACCGTCGATGACGTAAACGCTGTGCTTCTTTTTCAGCGTCTCAATAATGCCCTCGGGATACTGCTTCGCACCGATGACGACGGTCATCGGATCAATGCGGCAATCGTTGACGATCAACACGCCGTCCTTCTTGAGAAAATGAGCGTAACGCTGTGCCTCCAATCGCTCGAAGGCAATGATGACGTCAGCCTCTCCCTCCTCAACGACGGGCTCGTACACCCGCTCGCCGTAACGAACGAAGGTCACGACGCTTCCGCCGCGCTGTGCCATTCCGTGTACCTCGGAGATCTTTACTTCCAGCCCTGCGGCGAGGGCGGTCTTTCCAATGATGCGGCTGGTCAGAAGCGTGCCCTGTCCGCCGACACCTACAATCATAATATTCTTTATCATATCATCTACCTACCTTAGAGATCGCACCGAATTTGCAGTAGCTCATACACAGACCGCAGCCATTACACATCGTTTCGTCGATCTTCACGGTGCCGTCTGCCTGCTTTGTCAGCGCGGGGCATCCGATCTTCAGACACATGCCGCACTTTTTGCACTTTTCCGTATCGCAAACGCATACGTTCGGGAATTTCTGTCCCTTCAGCAGGGCGCAGGGTGCCTTTGCAATGATGACGGTGAGCGTGTCGGAAGAAACGCTTTCCTTCACCGTCTTCTCAAGCGTGGCAACATCAAAGGCATCAACGACGAGGACGTTCGGTACACCGACCGAGCGGCAAAGCACCGACAGATCGATCGCGTATGTGTCCTCACCCTTCAGGGTCTTACCCGTTGCGGCGTGCTCCTGATGTCCCGTCATACCCGTGGTGCGGTTGTCGAGAATGATGACCGTACCCGTGGACTTATTATAAACCAGATTGATCAGCGAATTCACGCCCGTATGTAAGAAGGTGGAGTCACCGATGACGGCAACCCAATTTTTGATATAATCCTTCCCCATTGCCTTTTCCATACCGTGGAGCATCGAGATGCCCGCCCCCATGCAGACGGTGGTATCGATGACGCCGAGCGGTGCGACGGCGCCGAGGGTGTAGCATCCGATATCGCCCGAGGCGTGGATCTTCAGCTTATTCAGCACCGAGAAAACGCTTCTGTGCGGACAGCCGGGGCAAAGGATCGGGGGGCGGTTGGGCGTATCGATCCGCTCGAAGGTCGCGCCGTCCTTTCCGTAAAGAACACGGCGCAGAAGGTTTGCGCTGTACTCGCCCTGCTTTGTAAAGCATTCCTTGCCCTTCACCGAGATCCCGAGGGCGCGTACCTGCTCCTCGATCACGGGCTCAAGCTCCTCGAAGATATAAAGGGTGTCGACCTTTTTCGCGAACTCCTCGATCAGCTTCTTCGGCAGGGGGTTGACCATACCGAGCTTCAGAACGCTCGCGTCGGGGCAGACCTCCTTGACATACTGATAGGCAATTCCGCTCGTGATAAAGCCGATCTTCGTATCTGCCATTTCAACGCGGTTGATCGCAAGCGCGGACGCGTCCTCGCTCAGGCGGTTTTCTCTGTCCTCGACCACAAGGTGACGGCCGATTGCCGAGGCAGGCATCATCACATACTTCGATACATTTCTTTCGTAGACCTTATCGGCGACCTCGACTCTGTCACAGAGGGTGACAGCGCTCTGCGAATGTGCGAGCTTCGTCGTGGTGCGAAGGATCACGGGGGTGTCGTACTTCTCGCTAATCTCATACGCGAGCTTTACGAATTCCTTCGCCTCTTTGCTGTCGGAGGGCTCCAGCACGGGAATGTGTGCCGAGCGTGCGATCATACGGGTGTCCTGCTCGTTCTGCGAGCTGGCAAGACCGGGGTCGTCCGCAACGACAATGACCGAGCCGCCGCCAACGCCCGTGTAGGCAAAGGTGTAGAGCGGATCGCTCGCGACGTTGAGTCCGACGTGCTTCATACAAGCAAGGCTGCGTGCGCCCGCAATGGATGCGCCGATGGCGACCTCGAGCGCGACCTTCTCATTCGGTGCCCACTCGGTATAGACCGCATCGTACTTTGCTAAATTCTCACTGATCTCGGTGCTGGGGGTGCCGGGGTATGCGGAGGAGACCTTTACACCTGCCTCATACGCGCCGCGCGCGATCGCCTCATTGCCGAGCATAATGACTGTTTCGTTCATTTTATTTACTCCTTAGATCCTTAACGCGCTTTGCTTTTCCCTCAAAGCGCTGGAGGGTATTGGGGGATTCCAGCTTGACCTTGGCATCCACGCCAAGCATCGTTTTGAGTCTGCCCTTGACATCGGCGGCAAGGCGCTCCAGCTCCGCGAAGGAGTCGGTGGAGTGTGCAAGCTCGACCCTGACGGTCAGCTTATCAAGGTAACCGTCACGCTCAACGACGATCTCATAGTGCGGTCCTAACTCGTCGAAGCCGAGAATGACCTCCTCGATCTGGCTCGGGAAGACGTTCACGCCACGGATCTTCAGCATATCGTCGCTGCGACCCGAGAGGTTTTCCATACGGCAGAAGGTGCGTCCGCATTTGCAGGGCGCGTAGGTCAGGCGCGTAATATCCTTAGTTCGGTAGCGGATGAGCGGCAAGCCCTCCTTCTTGATGCAGGTGATGACAAGCTCGCCCTTCTCTCCCTCGGGCAGCACCTCACCCGTTACGGGGTCGATGATCTCGGGGATAAAATAGTCCTCGTTGATGTGCATGCCGTCCATGTATTCGCATTCACCCGATACGCCGGGGCCCATCAGCTCGCTCATACCGTAGTTCGAGGTGATGAGCATTTCATCCCCCCAGCACTTGTGCATCTCGGCGCGCATCGCGTCGGTCAGCATCTCACTGCCGACAAGACCGATCTTCACCTTCAGATCCTTTTTGGGATCGACGCCCAGCTCACGCGCGACCTCCGCCAGACGGAGCGCGTAGGAGGGAGTGGCGACGAGCAGGGTGGTCTCAAAATCCTTCATATACATGATCTGCTTTTCGGAGTTGCCCGTCGATGAGGGAACGATCGCAGCGCCGATATTTTCAAGTCCGTAATGCAGTCCGAGCGCACCCGTAAACATACCGTAGCCGAAGCAGATCTGCGCTACATCCTTTTTCGTAGCACCGCCCATGCAGGCGATACGGGAGACACACTCAGTCCACATCTTCAGATCGTTTTCGGTATACCCGACGACCGTCGGCTTGCCCGTCGTGCCGCTGGAGGCGTGGATTCTGACAAGATCATCCTTCGGCACGGCAAACAGCCCGAAGGGATAGTTGTCACGCATATCCTGCTTGGTGACGAAGGGAAGCTTCGCAAGATCCGCAAGGCATTTGATATCCTCGGGTCGGACACCTGCCGCATCCATCTTCGCGCGGTAGGGCGCGACCTTTTCGTAGACGCGCTTGACGGTTTCCTGCAGACGGGATAGCTGTAAAGCCTCGATTTCTTTTCTTGATAGGGTTTCTTCTTTCGACCAGATCATTTTGTTTCCTCTTTTTAAAACGGCAGACCGCAACGTGATCTCCGTCAATTTGTACTATAATGTTATATTATAATATATCATCGGCGTTCTGTCAAGCATATGCTTGACAAAATCCGCGTCATATGCTAAAATTTCATCCCTTGAAAACACTTGGGAGGGTCCATAGGCAACCTATAAAATGATCGCGTGCGATCTTGACGGTACACTTTTGAACAGCGAGCTGCATCGAATACATTCTGAAGCACTATACCCAATAGAAAAAGGCTCCGTTTGGAGCCTTTTTCTATTGGATCGGCGGCGACCAGGAGTTCTCCTTTTCGGTCAGGATGGCGTGGATCTGGATATCCGCAGTGATCGGTTTACCGCCGTAATTCCAAGCCTCGAAGGAATATCCATCGGGAACGAGATCGCTTGGCAGATCGGACAGATCGGCGCACTCGCCGCTTGGAACGTAGAGGATCGCGACGGTTTCGATGGCACCGCCGTTCGGATTCTTGCAGACGAGGGTGACGCGGTGACCAACCCTTGCAATGAGTGCTAAGAGCGATTCCGAATCGGCATACTCACCGCCCTCTGTCAGAGTGCGTGCCACGTCGTTCAAGGATACGCCGCCGCGGTAGGACTCTGCGGGATCGGCGTAGACGACGGTCACATTGCCCGCGGGATCGACCGCGCGAAGGAAGCCACGGTAAAGGAAGCTTGCAAGATAGCGCTCACGCGGGGCATCCGCCGTTTTCGCATCGTCACCGAACTGAAGCGTGAGCGCAAAGGCTGCACTCTCCCCCTCGGTGTAGGTGAGGAAGGTATAGGATGCGGAGGCATCGGGATTGGTGGCGTAGACGGTTGCCGCCGTAAGATTCTGACTCTGCACGGCATTTTCAAGCGTCAGGTCGCTGAAACTGTAAAGCGTTTTGTCGCCGTAGCTGCCAACACCCAAAAGAGCGCCGATCTCAAGAGAATAGCCCGCCGATTCCAAGGCGGAAAGTTTCTGAAGGTCGATCTTGTAGAGCGTACGGAGTCCGTTGCTCTCACCATCGACCCTTGCCGATATGCCAAGGCAGGTCAGCACGCCGTCAAACTCTGTCGGTGTTGCGGCAGTAAGTGTGAGTATTGGCAGAAATGCAAAAATGAGAAGAAGAATCACGCACAAAAGACAGATTTTTTTCATTGTTCCTCCATCAAATTACTCTGCGACGAGTGCAACGGAAACGGTGGAGCGGGGAGGGATCACGATGTTTTGTCCGTTACAGACGACGTAGAAATAAAGAAATATTTTTTTATAACAGTCTCCCTATTCGTATGCCTTTAATTTTTATTACCCTATACATTTTAACATATTTCGGGACACTTTTGTTTTCTTTTTTTAAAAAACGGCGTTCTGCACAAAAAAGATCGCACCCTTTTTTGCAATATGCACATAAAAAAGAGCCTTTCGGCTCTTTTTTATGATAGAAGCGTGTCGAATTCCGTAATCAACTCGTCAAAGAGCGACAGGGCGCTGACGATTGGCGTAGGTGCCGTCATATCAACCCCCGCACGCTGAAGGAGCGTAATAGGATCGGCGGCACTGCCCGAGGACAAAAAGGCAAGATAATCGGAAACGGCGGGCGCGCCCTCCGAGAGGATGCGCTGTGCGAGCGCGACGGCGGCGGAAAAGCCCGTTGCGTATTGGAAGACATAGAAATTATAATAGAAGTGCGATACGCGCGACCATTCGAGCGCGATCTCGCGGTCGATCTCCATATGCTCGCCGTAATAAATGCGGTTCAGATCATAGTAGATCTCGCTGAGCAGCTCTGCGGTCAGCGACTCTCCCGCTTCGGCGCGGCGGTTGATCTCCCACTCAAATTCGGCGAACATCGTCTGTCGGTAGAGCGTGGTGCGGAACTGCTCGAGGAAGTAATTGATGAGATAAGCGCGTTCTTTTTTGTCGGTCGTTTTGGAGAGTAGATGCTTCATCAACAGCACCTCGTTGCAGGTTGAGGCAACCTCGGCAACGAAGATGACGTAATCCGAATTGACGTAGGGCTGATGCTTTGCCGAAAGATAGGAGTGCAGGGCGTGCCCCATCTCATGCGCGAGCGTGAATTCGCCGTCAAGGGTATCCTTGTGATTGAGAAGAACATAGGGGTGCGGTCGCGCGCCCGAGGAGTAGGCACCGCCGCGCTTGCCGACGTTTTCGTAGACGTCGATCCAGCGGCTTTGGAAGCCCCCACGCAAAATCGAGAGATAATCCTCGCCGAGCGGCGCGAGCGCTTCAAGCACGGTCTCCTTCGCCTCGGCAAAGGAGATACAGCGATCGCTTTCGCTGACGATCGGCGTATAGATGTCGTACATATGCAACGTATCCAGCCCCATTTTCTTTTGACGGACGGCAAGATAGCGATGCATTGCGTCCATATGCCCGCGCACCGTTTCAATGAGGTTTTTGTAGACCTCGATTGGCACCTCGGTGCGGTCGAGCGAGGCGGTCAGCGTGTCGGGATAGTTGCGAAGGCGTGCCTTGAACATCAGCGCGCGCACCTGCGCGTCAAGCGCTGCGGCACAGGTGTTTTTCACAGCGTCGAAGACCGCGTAAAAGCTACGGAAGGTGTTCTCGCGCAGAACGCGGTCAGGAGAATGCATCAGGGTGATATAGCTGCCCGCGGTGAGCGGATGCGCCACGCCGTCGCCGTCAGTGACGTCGGGAAAGCGAAGGTCGGCATTCTGGAGCATCGAGTAGATGTTTTCGGGTGCGGATGCAAGCTCGGCACTTGCCGCAAGGATGCGCTCCTCGGCATCGCTGAGGATATGGGCGCGGCGGCGGCGCAGGGTGTCAAGATAGCGGCGGTATTCCGAGAGTGCTGGACACGCCTCGTAAAATCCGTCGAGCCTTTCGTCTGGGATTGCCAGAAGCTCAGGGCTCACGAAGGACAGCTTGCTTCCATATTCGGCAAATGCAGACTGCACCTTGCCGCGCATATCGGCGTACTTTGCGTTTGCCGTGTCCTCATCCGACTTTCGGCTTGCGTACTGTGCGATTGCTTCAAGCGAGAGGTCAGCGGCATCGGATGCCTTCAGAAAGGATAAAAGAATGTCAGCAGAGTCGGAAAGCCGTCCGCGATAAGCGGCAAGCGAATCACCGAGCGCGGGGATTTTTTCAAATGCCGTGCGCCAATCGTCATCACTTGGGAAAAGGACCGAGAGGTCCCAGGTATCCTCCACTGCCACCTCGGCACGGGTCTTGATTTTTTCGGTATTCATCAGATCCTCCTTTCGGATAGCTCAATCCAATAGCCGTCGCCACTTTGGGTAAGGGCGGTCTCATAGACGGCAACGAATCCGCGATAAAGGGCGGTAAGGTCGGCGCACGCCGCGGTTTCATAGCTTGAATGCATCGCGAGCTGTGCGGCACCGATATCAACGGCTAGCATCGGTAGATTTGACAGGGCAACGGCGCCGAGGGTCGAGCCGCCCGAAATATCGGGGCGGTTGGCGTAATCCTGAACGGGCACGCTGCGGCGGTGGCAGATCTCGCGGAAGATCGCGGCAGATTCGGCACCCGTCGTATAACGGCGGTTTGCGTTGTGCTTGATCACGATACCGCCGCCAAGGATCGGTGCTGCGGTCTGCTCGCTATACTCGGGGTGACTTGGGTGCTTTGCATGCGCTCCGTCCGCCGAAATGAATAGGCTGTTTTGATTCACCGTGTCAAAGGAGAGCGAGAGTGCGCCGCAGATGCGTTCAAGTATGCGAGTCAAAATCGGGGATGCGGCACCGCTGCGCGTGGAGGAGCCGACCTCCTCGTGATCAAAGACGGCGAGCAACGGAATGCTGTGCGTTGGCGTTGCGTCAAGAAGGGCACAGAGCGCGGGATAGACCGAGAAAAGATCGTCAAGGCGTGGTGCGGCAAGAAGCTCTCCCTTCGCACCAAGCAGGGTGGGAACGGTGCGGTTGTAAAGGAAAAGCTCCGCATCGAGAAGATCGACACGCGGGATCGCGAGCTTCTCTGCTACGAGATCGTAGAGCGAGGCGTTTTCAAGTCCGAAAAGCGGCTGCAGGTCGACCGCGGGATCAAGCGGCGCATTCTCGGTCTTGGTGCGCGTCAGATGCGGAGCGACCGAGGGAATGATGAAAAGATCGCGATCAAGGTCAACTGTTTTCGTTTCAACGCCGTTGGGGGTGCGGCAGGCAACCTTTCCCGCAACCGAAAGGGGGCGGTCAAGAAGCGTCGCGGGGTTGATACCGCCGTACTTTTCGACTGCCAGACGCAGATAGGGCGACGTGCCTCGCTCAGGGGTCGGCAGGACGGCAAGCGTCGGCGAATCGGCATGCGCCGCAACCGCCATAATACCGCGCGCGTCCTTCACGGCGCGAAAGGCAAATAGGGCGGAGCGATCGATCTCTATGAAGTAGCCCGCTCCGTCCTCAAGCGCATCAAAATCAAGCGAAAGGGAGTGAAAGCCCGCGGAAAGCAGACGGCGGCGGATCGCGTCAACCGTCAGCGCGGCGACGGGTGCCTCCTTCAGAAATGATAAAAAGCCGTTAACGTTACACATTTTTTTCTCGCTTTCGGAGTTTTTCTCTTAAAAAAATACCATAATATTTATAGAATAATACAGAAATAATAAAAAGTCAATTGCTTTTCTGGGAATTTTATGCTAAAATGGATGCAGTTTTGATGAAGGAGTCATTTTATGTCTGTGCTTGAAAGTCTTTCCCCGTCTCGGGTTTTTTATTACTTTGAACAGATCTGTGCGATCCCGCATCCCTCGGGGATGACCGCAGGCGTGCGTGACTACTGCGCATCGGTGGCGGAGCGCTTATCTCTCCCCTGCTGTGCTGACGATGGCGGCAATCTCGTCATCTATAAGCCCGCGAGTCGTGGGTACGAGGGGCATCCTACCGTTATTTTGCAGGGACACCTCGATATGGTCTGCGAGGCGGTCGAGGGATGTAAAATAAACTTTACAAAAGAAGGGGTTGTGCCGACCGTAACGGGTGACACGGTACACGCACGCGGCACAACGCTGGGCGCTGATAACGGCATTGCAGTCGCAATGGCGCTTGCCATTTTGGAGGACACGTCACTTTCACATCCGCCGATCGAGGTTTTACTGACGGCAGACGAGGAGATCGGTCTTCGGGGGGCGGGGGCACTTGATGCGTCGCTTCTTTCGGGGCGGATGCTCATCAACCTCGACTCTGAGGACGAGGGGATCTTTACGGTTTCCTGTGCGGGCGGTGTGCGGGCGGATATGCACCTGCCGACCGTGCGCGAAGGTGCCGTCGGCTACCTTTCCTCGATCCGTCTTTCGGGCTACTGCGGCGGTCACTCGGGTATTGAGATCAACAACGGTCACCGCAATGCAATCCTTGACCTTTTATCGCTTCTTTCGGGGATCCCCGCGCTCCGTATCGTTTCGCTTTCGGGCGGCGGTAAGGACAACGCCATTCCGCGTGCGGCGGAGGCACTCGTTCTGACCGAGGCACCGATTGACGAGGCGGCGCTTTCAGCCGCGCTTTCCGCTTTCCTTGCGGAGGAAACGAATGCCGAGCTTTCGATTTCTGCCACGGGCTATACCGATGCCGAGGTGCTGACGGAATCCCTCACGCAGAATCTGCTCGCCTTTGCGAAGGAGCTTCCCAACGGCGTGCTAAGGATGAGCGAGGATATCGAGGGCTTGGTCGAGACCTCGCTCAATCTCGGCATTCTCGCGACGGATGAGGACAGCATTTCCTTCTCCTCTGCTCTGCGCAGCTCGAAGAATCAGGCGCGCACCGAGCTTTCCGACCGACTTTCAGCACTTTGCCGTGCGTTTGGCGGCAGCTACTCTACGCACGGAGCGTATCCTGCTTGGGAATATCGCAAGGATTCACCCCTGCGCGACACCGCTACGGCGGTCTTTACAAAGATGTACGGGCACGCGCCGATCATCGAGGCGATTCACGCGGGGCTTGAATGCGGTCTTCTCTCCGACAAGCTCCCGGGACTTGACTCGATCTCGATCGGTCCTGAGCTGCACAAGGTGCATACGCCCGAGGAGTCGCTCTCGATCTCGTCCGTTGAACGCACCTACGCATTCGTATGTAAAATACTTGAGGAATTATAAGATGAAAAAAACGGTTTTGAAAAAATATGCCCATCTGCTTGCCGCGGTGGGTATCAATGTAAAAAAGGGCCAGGAGGTCATCATCAAGGCGGAGCTTGACCAGCCCGAATTCGTGCGGATGCTGACGGCGGAGTGCTATCGCCTCGGCGCACGGCGCGTGACGGTCGACTTTTCGGATCAGAGGATCGATCGCCTGCACGCAAAGCACCGCACGCTCACAACGCTCTCCGAGCTGCCGAGCTACGAGCTTGAAAAATGGCGTTACCGCGCTGAGCATCTGCCGTCGATGATCTATCTGCTTTCCGAGGATCCAGACGGAATGAGCGATCTCGATCAGGCGAAGATCGCAAAGGCATCGCGCGCAAGAATGAAGCACATCAAGCCCTTGCGCGACCGTATGGAAAACAAGTATCCGTGGTGCATTGCCGCTGTGCCCGGTGAGGCGTGGGCGAAAAAGGTATTCCCCGATCTCAAGAAAAACGCCGCCATAGAGCGACTGTGGGAGGCGATCCTTCACACCTCGCGCTGTACCGACGATCCCGTTGCGGCGTGGGCGGCGCACAACGAAAATCTCGCGCGGCGCTGTGCGTACCTCAACGGTCTTGCGATCCGCTCGCTTCACTACACCTCGAAAAACGGAACCGATCTTACCGTCGGTATGATGCCCGAGGGGCTTTTCCTCGCGGGCGGTGAATATACGCTTGACGGCCATTTCTTCAACCCGAACATCCCCTCCGAGGAGGTCTTCTCAACGCCGAAGCGCGGCGAGGCGGAGGGTATCGTTTATGCGACGCGCCCGCTCTCCTACAACGGACAGCTGATCGAGAATTTTTCCGTCCGCTTTGAGGGCGGAAAGGCGGTCGAGATACACGCCGAGAAAAACGAGGCTCTGCTTCGCGAGATGATCGGGATGGACGAGGGCGCGGCATATCTCGGTGAGGTCGCGCTCGTGCCCTACGCATCTCCGATCAACGACTGCGGTATTCTTTTCTACAACACGCTGTTTGACGAAAACGCGGTCTGTCATCTGGCGCTCGGCCGCGGCTTCCACAACTGCGTGCGCGATTACGAGACGCGCAGCTTTGAGGAAAATACGGCACTCGGGGTCAACGATTCGATCATTCACGAGGACTTTATGATCGGCGCTGACGATCTTTCAATCGTTGCGCAATGCGAAAACGGGCAACGCATAGAAATCTTCAAGGACGGAAACTGGTCGTTTTGACTGCAAATGAAAAAAGGGGCTGAAATGACTCAGCCCCTTTTTCCACGCGCGGGGAAGGCGCGTGAAACGAAGTGAACCCCAAATAGTTCACAAATTCCCGCTATTTTAGATTTTTGATCAAAGGCCGAAGGTGTCGCGCAGATAGTCTCTCGCGATCTTTGCAGCCTCCATCTCGGTCATACCGTCGTAGGTCCTATCCTGCTCAACGATGACCGTCTCGGTACCGCACTCCTCGCACGCCTTGAGAATGGCGGCGAAGTCCTGTCTGCCACGTCCGAGCGGGCAGAATTCGAAGCCGTTATCCTCACGCGAGGCGCCCTTCATGCTGTTGCCGTTTTTGTCAATCAGATCGTAGACGGGACCTGCGCCGAGATTCTTGCAAACGAAGTCCTTCAGGTGAACAACGGGAACGTTGCCCTTGAACTGATAGAGCTTCTCCTCGGGGCGAATGCCTGCATAGTGTACCCAGCAGGTGTCGATTTCAGGGAAAATGAGGTCAAGACCGACCGTTTCGAAGATGTAGTCGTGCAGATACTTGCCGTTGTAGGTCTCAAACTCGAAATCGTGGTTGTGATAACCGAGCTTCATACCGTTTGCCTTCAGCGCCTTCGCAACCTCGGTGAAGCGTGCAACGGTGGCATCCCACTTGTCGGTGCCCGCGAGTGCATCCTTACCGTACCACGGAATGACGGAATACTCGACACCGAAGCCCTTCAGATAATCGATCGCGCCCTGCACATCGTCGTTGTAGAAGTCAAGCCCCTGATGTACAGAAATACAGGTCAGTCCGTATTTGTCAAGCAGTGCCTTGATCTCCTCGGAGGTCTTGCCGAAGTAGCCTGCGAACTCGACATAGTCGTAGCCCATTTCCTTGAATGCCTTGAGCGTACCCTCAAAGTCCTCTGCCATGGCGTTGCGCACGCCGTACAGCTGAATACCGACGTTGAATTTTTTCATAAGTTTGCTCCTTTATGTCTTTTTGATTTTATGACCGTGCAAAAAAAGAGAAAATGGAATGGACGATTCCGCCATTTTGATGGATAGAACCGACTTTCCACAGCATTTTGCCCCTTTTTCTTATTCATTTTAGCACAAGCACGGAAAAAAGGCAATGCTTTTTTTGTAATTTTCAGAAAAAATAACCGCCCAACAAAAAGACTCTTGCTTTTTCCGCGCGCGTGTGGTATTATATTATGGTATAATTTATCAAAAAGGAGTAACGCTATGTCAAATATCTGGCACGATATCTCCCCGAAGCACATCACGCCCGAGGATTTTATCTGCGTGATTGAGATCTCGAAGGGGAGCAAGAAAAAATACGAGCTGGACAAGGAAACGGGTATGCTGATCCTTGACCGTATTCTTTACACCTCGACGCACTACCCTGCCAACTATGGCTTTATCCCGCGCAGCTACGGCGACGACGGCGACCCACTGGACGTGCTTTTGCTCTGCTCTGAGTCGATTGAGCCGATGACGCTCGTGCGTGCGTATCCGATCGGCGTAATCTCAATGATTGACAACGGGCGCAACGACGAAAAGATCATTGCGATTCCCTACAACGATCCGACCTACAATCATTACACCGACATATCCGAGCTGCCCGCGCACATCTTTGAAGAGATGCGGCATTTCTTCTCGGTTTACAAGAATCTTGAAAACAAGGAAACCGCGGTCAACGAGGTCGCCGACCGCAAGGTGGCGCTTCAGGTCATCAAGAGCTCGATCGACCACTACATTGACAACTTTTGCAAGTAATTTTGCATTTTGTGAATAAATATTCTTTTTATTCAAAATAAACAAAATCATTTGATAAAATATTCTATTTTTCTACTTATATTTTGTAAAATTATTCAAAAATCTATTGCATTTTGAATGCAGTTGCTATATAATGATTACGTTCAAGGACAACCCGTGAGGTTTGGAGGCTTTTATGCAGACAAAAAAGATATTCATTGACGGCGCGGCAGGCACGACGGGGCTTCGCATCCACGACCGTCTTGCTGTCAGGGAGGACGTCACGCTTCTGACGCTCTCGGACAGCGAGCGCAAGGATCCCGCGGCGAGAGCAAGGATGCTCAACGCCTGTGACGTTGCCTTTCTCTGTCTTCCCGACGATGCGGCGCGTGAGGCGGTTTCGATGATCGAGAATCCCGACGTGACGGTGATCGACGCATCGACGGCGCACAGGACATCTCCGCTCTTTGCATACGGCTTTCCCGAGCTTTCGGACGCACACCGTCAGGGTGTGATGACCTCGCACCGCATCGCGGTGCCCGGGTGTCACGCGAGTGGCGTGATCTCGCTCGTTTATCCGCTGGTAAAGGCGGGCTTGCTTCCTGACACGGCGCACCTTTCGGTGCATTCGCTGACAGGATACAGCGGTGGCGGCAAAAAGATGATTGCCGAGTATGAGTCTGAGGACAGAAGCGTACTGCTCGGCGCACCGCGCCAATATGGAATCACGCAGTCGCATAAGCATCTGCCCGAGATCGGACACGTGACGGGGCTGAAGACGCTCCCTGCGTTTTGCCCGATCGTTGCCGACTTTTATAGCGGAATGCTCGTGACGGTGCCACTGTTTGCATCGGATATCGGCGGCAGCATTTCGGATATCAAGTGTATCTACGCCGAGACCTATACAGGACCCGTTGTGAAGTTCGTTGCCGATGCAGACGAAAGCGGATTCCTTTCGGCAAACGCGCTCTCGGGGCTTGATTCGATGCAGATTTCTGTGTTTGGAAACGACGAGCGCATCCTTTTGGTGGCACGCTATGACAACCTCGGTAAGGGCGCGTCGGGTGCCGCACTGCAATGTATGAATATCGCCATCGGGACGGATGAGACCCGTGGTTTGGTTTTGGAGGCTTAAAAATGAAGATCATTGACGGCGGCGTTTGTGCCGCGAAGGGATTTTTAGCAAACGGGATCCACTGCGGGATCCGCAAGAATAAAACGAAAAGAGATATCGCGCTGATCTACAGCGAAACGCGTGCATCTGCCGCCGCGGTCTATACGAAGAATCTTGTAAAGGGCGCGCCCCTCTCCGTGACGAAGAACCATATCGCCGACGGCTACGCGCGTGCGGTGATCTGTAACAGCGGCAACGCGAACACCTGCAATGCCGACGGCATTGAGATCGCGGAAAAGACCGCACAGCTTCTGGCAAAGGAGATGAAGATTGACGCGTCCGATGTCGTCGTTGCCTCGACGGGTGTGATCGGACTTCCGATGTCGATCGAGCCGTTTGAAATGGGCATTCCTGCGCTGGTTGCAGGACTTTCGCGCGACGGCGGTCACGCCGCGACCGAGGGCATTATGACGACAGATACGCGGCCGAAGGAGATCGCCGTGGAGTTTACCGTTGGCGGTAAGGTCTGCCGCATCGGCGGTATCGCAAAGGGCTCGGGTATGATCCATCCGAATATGGCGACGATGCTGGTATTCATCACCACCGACGTTGCAATCTGCCCTACTCTTTTGCAGAAGGCACTCTCGGGTGACATTGAAAACACCTTCAATATGGTGAGCGTTGACGGCGACACCTCGACCAACGATATGGTCTGCATCCTTGCAAACGGTGCGGCAGGAAATGCCGAGATCACCGAAAATGGCGAGGACTTCAAGACCTTTATGACCGCGCTGAACACGGTCACGGTAGACCTCTGCCGCAAGATCGCAGGGGATGGCGAGGGCGCGACGAAGCTGCTCGAATGTAAAGTGACGGGTGCGAAGGAGCTTTCGGTTGCAAAGACCGTGGCACGCAGCGTGATCTGCTCCTCTCTCGTCAAGGCAGCAATGTTCGGTGCCGACGCAAACTGGGGGCGCGTGCTTTGCGCCATCGGCTATGCGGGTGCCGACGTTGATATCAACAAGGTTGACGTGGACTTTGCCTCGGTTGGCGGACGGATCGCGGTCTGCAGAAGCGGCAGCGGTGTGGAGTTTTCCGAGGAGCTGGCAAAGCAGATCCTTTTGAAGGAAGAGATCGAGATCCTCGTCTCTCTCAACGACGGCGATGCCACGGCGACCGCATGGGGCTGCGACCTCACCTACGATTACGTGAAGATCAACGGTGATTACCGTACTTAATTAAGGAGTTATTATGTTTCCGATCACAAATGCACAGCGCGCGGAGATCCTGACGCAGGCGCTGCCTCACATTCAAAAATATTACGATAAGGTCATCGTGATCAAATACGGCGGCAACGCCATGATCAGCCCCGAGCTGAAGGAGCAGGTGATGGAGGATATCGTCCTTCTCTCGCTCGTCGGAGTTAAGGTCGTGCTGGTGCACGGCGGCGGTCCTGAGATCACGGATATGCTCAAGCGCGTCGGTAAGGAGACCGTTTTTCACGACGGTCTGCGCGTGACCGACAAAGAGACCGTTGAGGTCGCACAGATGGTGCTGGCGGGTAAGATCAACAAGGATCTCGTCCGTCTGCTTGAAGGCAAGGGTGGCCGCGCGATCGGTCTTTCGGGCATTGACGGCGGTATGCTGAAGGCGGAGATGAAGAACCCCGCACTCGGATTTGTCGGCAACGTCACGGGGGTGGATGCAAGTCCGATCCTCGATGTACTGAACGCGGGCTATATTCCCGTTATTTCGACGCTTGCATGCGATGCCGAGGGTAGCGTTTATAACGTCAACGCCGACACCGCCGCGGCACAGATCGCGGGTGCGATGCACGCGGAGCGTCTGTTTATGATGACCGACATCGCGGGCATTCTGCGTAACAAGGACGATCCCTCCTCGCTGATCCCCTACCTTTCTGTTAAGGAGGCGGGTAAGCTCTTTGAAAGCGGCGTGATCTCGGGCGGTATGATCCCGAAGGTCGAGTGCTGCCTTGAGGCGATCTTCCTCGGTGTGAAGAAGGTGGTTATCATCGACGGCCGCGTACCGCATTCGATCCTGATTGAGACGCTGACCGACGAGGGCGCGGGCACGATGGTAAGCGAGGGAGACGAAAATGAACGTGATTGAGCTGGATCAGTCGTACGTCGCAAATACCTACCGCCGCTTCCCTCTTGAGATTGTCAGCGGAAAGGGAAGCCTCGTTTACGACGAAAACGGTAAGGAATATATTGACATGGGAACGGGCATTGCCGTAAACACCTTCGGCCTTTGCGATCCCGTGTGGAGCTCTGCGGTAACCCTGCAGATGCAAAAATTTCAGCACACCTCAAACCTTTACTACACGCGCCCCTGCGCTGAGCTGGCACAGCTTCTGTGTGAGCGCACGGGGATGAAGAAGGTCTTTTTCGGCAACTCGGGCGCAGAGGCAAACGAGTGTGCCATCAAAACCGCGCGCAAATACGCGAAGGAGAAGAAGGGCGAGGACTACTATCAGATCATCACCCTGACGGGCAGCTTTCACGGGCGCACCGTGACGACGCTTGCCGCAACGGGTCAGGAGGTATTCCATAAGGAATTTTTGCCGCTGACCGAGGGATTCCTTTATGCAGATCCTACCAATCTTTCCGCGCTGACCTCACTCGTTGAGAGCAATAAGGTCGCCGCGATCCTCTTTGAGCCTGTACAGGGCGAGGGCGGTGTCACGGCACTCTCCCACGAATTCGTTGCGGGGATGGCGGCACTTGCCAAAAAGCACGATATCCTGCTGATCGCCGACGAGGTACAGATCGGTAACGGGCGTAGCGGAAAGCTGTACGGCTATATGAATTACGGCATTACGCCAGACATCGTCACAACGGCGAAGGGGCTGGGCGGAGGTCTGCCGATCGGCGCTTGTATGTTTGGCGAGAAGTGCGAGTTCACGCTCGGCTTCGGCGATCACGGATCGACCTTCGGCGGCAACCCGCTTGCATGTGCGGGTGCGCTTTCAATCCTTCAGCGGCTGACCGACAAGTTCCTTGAGGGTGTCGGTAAGCGTTCCGACTATATTTTTAAAAAGCTGTCGGGAGCACGCGGTGTGAAGTCGGTTTCGGGTATGGGACTGATGATCGGTGTGGAATGTGATCGACCCGCCGCAGAGATCGTGGCAGAGTGCCGCGAGATGGGCGTGCTGGTGCTGACCGCGAAGGCAAAGGTGCGTTTGCTTCCCGCGTTGAATATTCCGATGGATCAGCTTGAAAGGGCGATCGACGTATTACTGACGGCGTGTGCCGCAAAGGAGTAAGCTATGAATTTGAAGGGCAGAGATTTTTTGAAGCTGCTGGACTATACGACAGAGGAGATAGAGGGTCTTTTGGATCTTGCGGCCGATCTGAAGGCAAAAAAGAAGGCAGGTATTCCCCACAAGCTCCACGAGGGCAAGAACGTTGCCCTGATCTTTGAGAAGACCAGCACGCGTACGCGTTGCGCCTTTGAGGTTGCCGCGCGCGATCTCGGTATGGGGGCAACCTACCTTGACCCCACGGGCTCGCAGATCGGAAAGAAGGAGAGCATTGCCGACACGGCACGCGTTCTGTCGGGTATGTACGACGGAATCGAGTACCGCGGCTTCTCTCAGTCAATCGTTGAGGAGCTGGCAAAATACGCGAAGGTCCCCGTTTGGAACGGACTGACCGATGAATTTCATCCGACGCAGATTCTTGCCGATTTTCTGACCATTCGTGAGCAGTTTGGCACGCTGAAGGGCATTCGTCTGGCATATATGGGCGACGCGCGCTTCAATATGGGCAACTCGCTGATGGTGGGTTGTGCGAAAATGGGTATGCACTTCGTTGCAGGTGCGCCCGCGGCGTATTTCCCCGAACGTGAGCTGGCGGATACCTGCCGCGCGATCGCGAAGGAAAGCGGCGGCAGCATTACCTTTGAATCGGACCCTTATAAGGCTGTAAAGGATGCTGACGTTATTTATACCGACGTCTGGGTCTCGATGGGCGAGCCTGTGTCGGTCTGGGAGACGCGTATCGCGGAGCTTTCGCCGTATCAGGTCAACAAGGCGTTGATGGATGCGGCATCCCCGCGCGCCGTCTTTATGCACTGTCTGCCTGCCTACCACGATCTTAAGACCGCGGTCGGAAAGGAAATGGGCGAGAAATTTGGCAGAGACGCAATGGAGGTCACCGACGAGGTATTTGAGAGCGAACGCTCGATCGTCTTTGAGGAGGCCGAAAACCGCATGCATACCATCAAAGCTGTGATGGCGGCAACCCTATAAGTATTTGAAAAGAGTAGGTATCTAATACCTACTCTTTTTGAGAAGGGTATTTTATGAAGGCATTATTTTAGGTGACGTAGTCCGACGGCGGTAACGGCACCGCTGCTTCAGGAGAAGAAAATTGAAGGGCTGCTCGGGTATATATTATCATTTTTCATTATACAACTTTATTATACGCAACACTATTACAATTTTTTTCGTTTTATATTGCAAATCGGCGCATATGGTGTTATAATAGCAACAGACTATTTGAAAGGAGCTGCTTTATGAGCAACGTCCTCTTCCGCTACCAAACCGATGACCTTTGCGCCCACTACGTTTATTCCGATCATCCGCGTGAGGAGAGCTTTCCGATCCACACGCACGATATGGTCGAGATCTACTATTTTATCTCCGGCTCCTGCAAGTATCTCGTCGAGGGAAACGAGTGGATCTTAAAGCCCGGTGACATTATGCTGATGCGCCCGTCGGAGGCCCACATGCTCTGCGTGATCGACGACGTTCCCTACGAGCGCATCACGCTCAATCTGAGTCTGCGGTTTCTTTCGGAGCTTGATCCGTCGGGACTGCTCGGGAAGCCATTTTTAGAGCGCAAGCTCGGTCGAATGAATCAGTACCGCCGCGAGCATTTCGGCAGCGACCTTTACAGTACCTGCCTCTCTGCGCTGGACAAGCCGTCGCCGATCAGCGTTGAGCTTGAGCTTCGCTCGCGCATCTCTTTGCTCCTTTGTGAGATCTATAAAGCGTACGCCGCGCGCATCGCACTCGGCGAGGAGGAGGAAACGCAGCAAAACCGCACCGTGGCGCGTATGATCTCCTACATCAACCGAAACCTTGCGGAGCCACTATCGCTTGACGTTTTGAGTCGCCACTTTTTCCTGAGCAAATCCCAGCTTTCGCGTCTGTTCCGTCAGGCGACGGGCACGACAGTGTGGGAGTACATCACGACCAAGCGCCTGCTTGCGGCGCGGGAACGCATTCGCGGCGGGGAAAATGCGGGGACGGTCGCCGCCGCCGTCGGCTTCCGCGAATATTCGACCTTCTACCGTACGTATAAGGCGCGCTTCGGCGTATCGCCGAAGGCGGATGCGGAAAATAAATAAAAAACGCAGAATTTTCACTCTGCGTTTTTTATTCGTTAACCGAAAACGACGTCGTCGATGGCAGTCAGCTCCTCATCGGTAAATGAGGCGGAGCTGAGGAAGCCGAGATTTTCACGGATCTGCGCGGCGCTTGAGGCGCCGATCAGCACGCTCGTGACGGTGGGATTCTGCATTGCCCACGCGAGTGCCATCTGCGAGAGACGCTCGCCGCGCTCGTGCGCGATATGATTGAGGGCGTGGAGCTGCTCCAGCTTCTCGGGCGTCAGCACCGAGGGCTTTAAGAAGCGGTTCTTGCTCATACGGCTGTCCTCAGGAATACCGTCAAGATAGCGGTCGGTAAGAAGCCCCTGCGCGAGCGGGCTGAAAAGGATGAGACCCTTTTCCTCATCTGCCGCGGCATCGAGCAGTCCGTTTTGCTCGATCGTGCGGTTAAAGATCGAATAGCTGTTCTGATTGATGACGAAGGGAACGTGCATCTCGCGCAAGAGCTTTGACGCGCGGCGCATCGTTTCGCCGTCGTAATTTGAGAGTCCGATATAAAGTGCCTTACCGCTTTTGACCGCGTGCGCGAGCGCGCCCACCGTTTCCTCAAGCGGCGTGTCGGGGTCGGGTCTGTGATGATAGAAGATATCAACGTAGTCAAGTCCGAGTCGGGAAAGGCTGGCATCAAGGCTGGCGAGCAGATACTTGCGGCTTCCGTAGTCGCCGTAGGGCCCCTCCCACATCGTGTAGCCCGCCTTCGTGCTGACGATCAGCTCGTCACGGTAGGGCGCGAGGTCTTCCTTTAAAATCATACCGAAATTCGTTTCGGCACTGCCCGGGAGCGGGCCGTAGTTGTTTGCGATATCAAAGTGCGTAACACCTGCGTCAAAGGCGGTGCGACACATACTCCTCATATTCTCAAAATTGTCGTCCGTGCCGAAGTTGTGCCAAAGGCCGAGCGAGAGCGCGGGCAGCTTCAAGCCGCTGTTGCCGCACCGATTGTATTTCATTTTTTCATAGCGCTTGGGATCTGCGGAATATGCCATAAGAGGTGCCTCCGTATTTGATTTGATTCCATTGTAGCATATGTCATTGAAGATTGCAAGATATTTGTTGACAATGCCCAAAAACCCTATATAATGAAAACGAACTTTGAGACAAAAGGGGATCCTGATCGTTCCCGTCTTGCAGGTGCTTGCGGCGCTGGATCAAAACGGCATTGCGCGCGGCGCGGGTGACGGCTACGCCCTCTTTGAGGACAGCTCCGTGATTTTTACGGCACAGGGACGGCTTTAGCGCGGCAACTCCCTCTCAATCGACACCGCGATCGGTACGCATCACATCCGCTTTGAGGGATCTGATTTTCTGGCGGTACACTTTGGCGACACGCCTGAATACGTTTTTGGAGCCCGCACGAAGCTCGAGATCGACGAAAAAAACTACGTATAAGAAAAAAGGCATCAAGAGATGCCTTTTTTCTTATTTACAGATCAGCTTGACGCCCTCAGCCGCTACGACGGTAACCGTCTCGCCCTCCTCGTAGACCGTCTCCTCGTCACACGCGCGTGCCGCCCAATAAAGGCCGTGGACGCGCACCTCTCCGCACCCCGCAAGGTTGTCGATGCGCTGGGTGACGGTGCAGGTCTGACCGATCACGCTGTCGATGTAGGAGGGAATGCCGCCCTTTTTGAAGCGTTTTTCCAAAATCAGCTTGTAAATGAGAACGCCAACGGCAAACAGAAGGAAAAAGAGGAGCAGCTGCAGCCACAGGATATCCACGTGGCAAAGTGAAAGAACGAGCGGTAACGCCGCCGCGGGCAGAAGCCAGACGGCGATCCTCTTTGCAGTCAGCACCTCGGCAATGATCGCAACCGCAATCACGGTGATCCATACGTAAAGTAGCATTGAAGCCTCCCAGACGGTTCTTTGATTTCCAAGATTATAGGCGACGTTGTTGATTGCAACGCCCCCCTCTATGTCCACGACGTAAAGATACTGCTCACGTATCTCGTCGCTGCCGATATCGGCACGCAGGGTACCGTCATTTCGGTAGATACAGTATGTCAGCCGATAGCAGCGCGCGCCGCTTTGCGGGTCGGGCACCCCCTTGTTTTCAAGCCTGATATCGTAAAGCTTTTGCGCTGTGAATCTGTCCTCTTTGCCGTAAACGTCGGTATATTCTGCCGTAAAGCAGGCGTTATACGAATCGGCATCTCCCCGCATCATCGCCATGAGCATACCGTAAAGTAAAGACACGTCAGCACCGAGGAGCTCCTTGCTTTCCTCGGTCACGATCTCACCGAGCGACGCCGTTTTATAAAAATAGACGTTGCGGTCATAGCCCTCGAGGTATTCGGGCGGCAGCTCGGTCGCACTGAAATCGGGCACCTCAAGCCCCTGTGCTACGGGGAGCGTCTGCGGTCTGCCACCAATGGCAAGGCTTGCAAGATATAAAGACAGCGCAAGCGCTGCAAGCGTGAGCATACAGATCAAAAGGCGCAGGACGCGCCGTCTGTTTTTTTGCCGCTGAAGCGCGGCCTCAATCGTTTCTTTCAAAATGGCACTCCTTTTTATAAAGCTCCGACCTTTATTGTAGCACATCGCCCTGCAAAAAGCAAGGAAAAAATACGGCAAAGCAAAGAGAAAATAAAGAATTCACAAACAAGGGTTGACAAATTGAGAAAAATGTAGTAAAATAACCGATGTGCATGTATGAAGAATACTTTTGTGCACGGCAAGGCAGAAGAATCTCTTACAAACCACCCGCGCGCGGACACGGCGTTTGAGATCGCCCGTACATAATTTGGAGGATTTTTTATGTTTGAAACCCTGAAGCAGCTGCTGATTGATGAGCTTCGCGTAAATGAAGCAGACATCAAACCGGAAGCCGAACTCGTAAACGATCTCGGCATCAACTCTCTTGAGCTTGCCGATCTCATTCTCCTTTGCGAGGAAAAGTTTAACGTTGTAATTGACGACGAGGATCTGCATGGCTTTACTACCGTAAACGACGTTGTAGAGTACCTCAACACGCACGTGAAGGCTTAAGCCTTTCAATAAAAAACGGCTTCCGAAAGAAGCCGTTTTTTATTTTGCTTTTTGCAATCAGTTGATGGTTGAGGACCACTTGTCGTCCCCCTCCAGAATCAAGGCGATGATCTTGCGGTCGGAGGTGATGTTCTTATAGCCCTGATGCTGCCATCCGATCAAGCTGTAGCCGCTCGGCATAAAGGTCTTTTCAGCGGGCGGAACTGCGTCACCGCCGTAGGGAACGATCTGCGCCTCACCGATCTGCTCGTCTCTGCCCGTCTTGGGGTTTCTGAACCAGAAGGTGACCTCATAGGTCTTTACCTCCCACTTCGCGTACAGAACGAGATCGGCGGTGCACCCCTCGGTCGTCGTGATCGGCTCACCCTCAAAGCTCTGCGAGGTATACCAGCCGATGAAGGTAGAGCCCTTACGCTCCTCAGGCACGGGAAGCGTAATGACGTCTCCCTCCGTATAACTCGTCACGGGTGCGTTCAGCGTACCGCCGTTTGTGTTATAAAGGATTGTATGCGTAACGGCAGGCGGCGCGGGGGGGTCTGGATTCTCGGGATTTTCGGGGTCTTCAGGATCCTCTGGATCGACGGGCGGGGTCTGCACATCCTCAAGCTTTGCATGAATCTTCGTGTCCGCGGTCAATCCCGTGTAGGGACCATCCCAGCCAAGGAAGACCTTGCCCTCAGGAATGCTGTCGGCAATCTCAGCGGGCAACGGAAGCGTTGCGCTACCGCCGTAGGAGATTTCTTGCGTGCTGAAGAGAACATCTGCTATGTAAAATTGAATCTTAACGGTGATGGGCTCCCATTTCGCATACAAAACGAGATTCTCGCTTTTGCCCTCCGTGGTGACGAGGGGCTCACCCGTAAAATCAGGCGACTCATACCAGCCGAGGAAGGTGTAGCCCGTTTTCACGGCGATGGGAAGCGTCTTGGTCTTTGAAGCAACGTAGGATTCCGCGCCGCCGTTGGCAAGGATGCCACCGTCACATTCATAGGTAATGGTGTAGGCCGTGGGGGAAGTTGGCTGCTCGTCGTCGCCGCAGGATGCAAGAGATAGCGTCAGCAGGGCAAGCACAAGCACCAGAAAAATCAAACCGATCTTTCGCATAAAAAACCTCCAAAAGAGTATTCTTAGCCATAATACAATATTATTTTAACAAATCTAAAGGTTTTTGTCAAGTAAAAAATCTACAAAGAGAAAAGGTCCCAAGATGGGACCTTTTTCATCATTTTTTTCCAATCGCCTTGGTCTGCCACGAATGCTTACCGCATTTTGGGCATTTCATATAACGCGTTCTGCCCATATGCATTGCAAAAAGCACGGGGGCGTATTTCGGCACGTATTTGTGCCCGCAGCGTTTACATTCGTAATAGCCCGCGACCTGCTCGATCCGTATCGCGAACGCGATGCCGATCAGCCCGATGACAAAGCCCGACACGGCAAGTGTGATTTGCAGCCAAGTCTGCATTTCGATATATGCCGCGATCATATTCATCGCGAGCAAAAACAGAACCGACATCATACCGATCACGATCTCAAGTGACAGAAGACGGCGGTCGGCATCCTCCTTCTGCTTTGCAAGCTCGATCATAATCTGCTCGTTTTTTTCATTGTAATCCTCCACTGAAACAACCTCCCCACATAATAAATCATTTACGGTGATCCCAAGCATGTCACACAGGGCGAGCATAATCGACGAGTCGGGCATCGCCCTGCCGTTTTCCCATTTGGAAACCGCCCTGTCCGTAACGCCCATTTTTTCAGCCAACTGCATTTGGGTAAGGCCCGCAAGCCGCCGTCTTTCTGCTATAAATTTTCCAATCTTGATCTGATTCATAGGCACCTCCTTTCCGCTTTCAGTATAGCCTTTTTACATTCGAAAGTCTACATACCAATGGTTGAGTGGGAAAATTCAACTGTCGGTAGAGTGAATCTACCCAAAAATTGGAATTGATTTGAGTATTAAATTCCTTCATCTATTTTCATCTGCAGGGCTTCCCATTCTTTCATAAGATCGTCAATCTCTTTATGAAGCGTATCGATTTCGGAGGATATTTCACCGAGTTTTGTATAGTCCGAGGCGATTTCGGGGTCGTTATACAGCCTTTCAAGCTCGCCGATCTTTTGCTCGTTTGCTTCAATCAGCTCCTCAACCTTATTGTATCGGTTCAGCGTCTTGCGTTTTTGGGCTTCTATGCGCTTTCGCTCCTTATACTCAAGCAACCTTTCCTCTTTCTTTTCATCAGGCTTTGTGATGA